>CAYODN010000052.1:0-8221 GCA_964402735.1 uncultured Candidatus Peribacteria bacterium
GCCTTATTTATTTGCCGTTGCTTTAAAAATTTCTCAAAAAAATTGATAAAAAAATTTGGAAATAAATTTTCAAGAAACCGAATTAAAAAACTTTTATGCTTAATTTTAGCAAAGAAAAGAGGAGAAATATCTTTGCTAACAAAGTCATAAATCCACAAATTGTTATTAAGTAAAATTTCATGAGAAAAATTTTCCGAAAATACAAGTACAAGCTTTTTTATCCAAAAAGAAAGATAGATATCGTTTTGCAAAGCGATATCTTTTAAATTTAAGTGAGATTCATCGACAAAAAAACTAAGACAAAATCTGCCGGATATTTTGTTTCCATGCCTTCTAACGCGAAAAAAATGAAGAAAAATGGTAATAAAAAAACGAGTGATAAAAAGTCGGTTTTTACTTGCTATAACGAAAATATCAATATCGGAACCATCTTTTACATTACCAAAAGATAATGAATTACACACAAAAACCGCTTTGAGAAAAGGAACAAATCTAAAAAGAAACGAATATTTCAAAACCCTATCCCAAAGTATTTTCTCTGTATTCAAATACTTGTTTTTTATATAATCAAAACAAATTAATGATAAACAATGTCCGAGGACAAAGCAAAAAAATTAAAAAACATACTAACAAAACTCCCTTCTTCTCCGGGAATATACAAAATGCTTGATGAAGAGGGTCTTGTAATTTATCTCGGCAAAGCCAAAAACTTAAAACACCGAGTAAAAAGTTATTTCCAAAAAAACTACTCGCATTCTTCAAGAACAAAAGTATTACTCGAAAAGGTGGAAAATATTGATTTTATCGCGGTTGATAGCGATTTAGAAGCAACTATTCTCGAACACAATTTACTAAAACAACTCAAACCGAAATATAATGTAATAATGAAAGACGATAAGTCATACGTCTACATAAAAATCACTAAAGAAGACTTTCCCAGAATAGAAATTGTACGAAAACCCGAAAAAGACAACGCAAAATACATAGGTCCCAAAACCTCTACTCAAAAAGTAAAAGACACACTCAAGCTTTTAAAAAGCCTCTTTCCGTATAGGCATTGCGGCCTTTCTATAAAGCTGCTCAAAGAAAACGAAATTCCACCGCACGAGGTGGAAATAGGGAATAAAGTGATCAAATACCCTTGTTTGGATTATCATATAAAAAAATGCTCAGCTCCATGTATCGGAATGATAGGAAAAGAAAAATACATGGAAACGATTCAAAACGTAGTTTTATTTTTAGAGGGGAAAAGCGATTTTTTGATAGAAGAGTTGAAGTCCAAAATGGCGAAATTTGCATTGGATAAACAATTTGAAAAAGCCGCAAAACTCAGGGACAAGCTAAAACAAATCGAAAACATCTCCGAAAAACAAAAAATCTCCTCACCGGACAGAAAAGATTCCGATATAATAAATTATTTAATAAACGACAAAAGGGCTTATTTCAATTTATTCCAAATAAGAAACGGCAATCTCACAGGTCAAGAAAACTTCGTATACGAAGCGAAACTGGAAGAAAACAATACAAGCTCAAGCGAAGTGCTTGAAACCTTTTTGAAAGATTATTACCTACAAACAAACGATTTACCGAAAGAAATTTTAATTCCACACGAAACGGAAAACGCCGAAGAAATTGAAAAATTTATAGAAAACCAAAGAGAAAAAAAAGTAAACTTAATAATTCCAAAAATCGGTGAAAAAATAAAACTCCTGGAAATGTCTTTGAATAATGCAAAAATTTTCGCAGATAGATCACGTCCAAGTTGGAAAGAAGAAAGCGACGACAACACAAATGCGTTAAAAAAATTAAGTAAATCGGTAAAATTAAAAAGTCCAGCAAAAAGAATGGAGTGCTACGATATTTCTCATTTTGGAGGCACAAATACGGTTGCTTCGATGGTGGTGTTTGAAAACGGAGCCCCAAAGCCGAAAGAATACCGAAAGTTTAAATTAAAAACTTTAAACGGAACCATAGACGATTTCAAATCAATGGAAGAAATCCTAAAAAGAAGGCTTGCTTATCTTGAAGAAAGAAAATGGTCAATGAAAAAAATCAAAAATAAAAACCAATACGAAATAAAACTTTCTAAAAAAACATTTAAAATCGAATTTGAAAAACCAAAGGTAAAAACTTTGATATTGAAAAGCGAAATACCAAAAGAAATAAAAAACATAATTAAAATAATTCTGCTTGAAATAGCCAAAAAGGAGAAAATTGCCAAAGTTTATTGTAATTATTCAAACAAAGAAAAAGAGCAATTGCTTTTACAAGGTTTTGAGGAGCTGAAAAACACAACAGAAAATCAAAACCTATGTTTTTATGTTTCAAAACACAAACTGGATGAGTCTTTTTCGAAAAAGCCCGATTTAATTATAATCGACGGAGGAAAAGGACAATTAAAATCAGCAACAAAAGCGATGAAAGAAAGAAATCTCAAAATTCCAATGATATCTCTGGCAAAAAAATTTGAAGAAATATTTCTACCTACAAAAAGCGATCCGATAATACTAAAGAAAAATTCACCGGAACTCCGTTTATTGCAAAGAATCAGAGATGAAGCCCATAGATTCGCTATTACTTTTCAGAAGAACTCAAGATCTTTTTAAAAACTTGCGCTTAAATAAATACAAAAGCCCGATTAAAACAACAACCGCGACAAGTCCGTAAGTAATCTCGGAATAATATGTATGAAGTACTTCCTGATTTTCACCGAAAAAGTATCCGAGAAAAGCCAAAATAGTCACCCAGATTCCGGAGCCTAAAGCCGTAAAAAAAAGAAAACAAAATAAGTTCATTTTCGAAAAACCCGCAGGAATCGAAATAAGCTGGCGAATTGCGGGAAGAAGTCTCCCGAAAAAAGTTGAAGAAGCACCGTATTTTCGAATAAGTTCTTCGGATTTTTGCAAATTTTCCTCGGAAATGAGTAAATATTTTGCAATTTTCATTTTAGCGAAAGAATAAGCAAACTTTCTACCGAGAAAATAAGCCAAAAAATAATTTATCAAAGCACCTAGAATACTACCCAAAATACCAAAAACAATGACCAAGAACAAATTCATTGAACCGGTTGAAGCCAAATAACCGGCGGGAGGAATTACAATTTCAGAAGGAAAAGGTATAAAAGAGCTTTCAATAGCCATCAATATAAACACACCCAAATAACCCATACCATCGGTAATAGAAAGCAAAAAAGAAATAAGTTCACTCATAGCTTTGTTTAAAAAACAAAAAAATGCTATAATAATCGAGAAATAAAAGCAAAAAAATGTTTAAAAATTTAATTGCGGAAATAAAAAACCTTAAAAACCGCAAAACCGAAGGTCTAAAAGGGTTTACAATCAGATTCTTAATTTACATATTCTTACTTTCCCTTGTTTCAAGCCTTTATCCATACTACAAAATAGCAATTAATCAACCTTTTTATTCCACAAACGGAGGCTTTTACAAATACTTATTCTTCTTTATTTTGATAATTTTCGTGTTTTCTCAAAAAGAAAAAATCGAAAAAACATACGCTTACAAAAACAAATTTCTACAAACGATCGGATTTTTTATTCTCTCAATAATTCTTTACTCAACGCCATTTACACTTCTTTCAAATAATTTGAATATTAACCCGATTGTGGCAAATTATTTAGTATTCTCACTCGCATCGATTTCTCTTGCGGTATCGGTTTTCAATATAAACTTCATTTTTAAATATATGCAGGAAGAAAGCCTAAAACTTCTTCTTTTAATCATGGCGTTTTTTTCCGCTCCTCTTATTTTCAAAAATTTATGGACAATAATTTTTACACCGATCAAATGGGGAATAAACCTTATCACAAAGCTCACAATCGGACAAACAATTATAACCGAAATGACAGAAGAAACGGGTCTTTTGGTAAATCTAAAAGATTTTAACGTGGGAGTCGGCCCTGCATGTTCGGGAATCCAATCACTAATCGCATTCACAATTCTTTACATCGCGACTTTGGTTTTTCTTAAAAAAGATAAGGAAATAAATGTAAAAAAAGCGGGCCTAATCTATTTAATCGGTATACTTGCGCTCTATATTTTAAATATTGTGAGAATCATAGTATTAATTTACACAGGAGCATATATATCTGAAGAATTAGCCATAAACCTCTTCCACGAATACCTAAGTTCACTGATATTCCTCTTTTTATTCTTGATTTTTATAAAGAAATTTTCAAAAAAGCTCTTTAAATAAAAAAAGCGGATAACTCCACTTTTTGGGGTACACATCACTGGTGCCTGGAGAGGGACTTGAACCCTCACGCCCTTACGGACACGAGATTTTGAGTCTCGTGCGTCTACCAGTTCCGCCATCCAGGCAAATGGATTTTTACAAAAAACAAATTAGCAAAAAATAATTGAATTGAAAAGAGAACTTATATATGTGTAGAATAGGGCTTAATTAAATATAAAAATGTTCATAGACGAAACACATATCATACTCAAAGCCGGCAAAGGCGGAGACGGTTCCAAAAGTTTTCGAAGAGAAAAATTTGTACCGCTTGGAGGCCCGGACGGCGGAGATGGAGGAAAAGGTGGAGACATAACGGTAAAAGTAAATCCAAACCTAAACACACTTAATCACCTGGCCCACAAAAAGAAATTTCAAGCGCAGGACGGCGAAAACGGCATGAAAAAAAACATGTTCGGCAAAAACGGACAAGATTTGATAATTGAAGTACCACTTGGCACCATCATTTACAGTAAAGACAAAAAAACGATTTACAAGGATTTAAACAAAAAAAATGATGTTCACATAATTTGCAAAGGTGGTAGAGGCGGAAGGGGAAACGTTCATTTCAAAAGCTCGACAAACCAGGTACCTAAATTCGCGGAAAACGGAGAACCGGGTGAAGAAAAAGACGTCATACTCGAACTTAAAATGGTTGCGGACATAGGACTTATTGGACTACCATCAGCCGGAAAATCAACTCTAATCTCTGTAATAAGCAACGCAAGACCAAAAATCGCCGCATATCATTTCACAACCTTAAGCCCGAATCTGGGGCTTGTAAACATGAAAATGTTCGGTGGAAGCGATAAAGAAAGCTTTCTTGTAGCCGATATTCCGGGTCTTATTGAAGGTGCTTCCGAAGGAAAAGGCCTAGGGATAAGGTTTTTAAAACACATTGCAAGAACAAAAACCTTAATTCATATCTTGGACGCCTCCTCGGAGGATTTAGCGAAAGACTACAAAACAATCACAAAAGAACTTAAAGAATTCGATAAAAATTTGGTAAAAAAAGAACAATTGATTGTTGTAAATAAAATTGATCTCTTAGACGAAGAAACCCTTAAATCAAAGATAAAAGCACTTAAAAAGGCCGTAAAAAAAGTGGAAATTTTCGAGATTTCTGCACTTACAAGAAAAAACCTGAAAGAACTCGTCTTCAAAATTGCGAAGCTGATACAAAAAGAACAAACTGTGAAAAAAGAAGAAGAATTACCGATACTTAGACCACACTTGGAAAAAGAAGTATTCAAACTTGAAAAAGTGATCACGAAAGACGGAGTAAAAACATTCAGAATATCAGGTGAAAAAATCGAAAAATTCGTACAAATGAACGATACAAGCGACTTTTTGGGCCTGGAAAGGTTTTACAGTTTTATTGAAAAATCAGGTTTGAAAAAACTTGTAGAAAAGAAAAAAGCCAAATTTGGCGATTTCTATAAGATAAATAACGTAAAAATTCCTTACAGAAAATGAAAATAATAATCGGACTGGGAAATATAGGTGAAAAGCACGAAAACACACGCCACAACATTGGTTTTATGGCATTGGATAGGCTTTCGCAAGAATACGATCAAAATTCGGAACAAAAATGGAAAGAAACACCTAAATTAAAAGGAGTTTTAAAAGAAATTAACATAAATGGAGAAAAAGTTTTGTTGGTAAAACCGACAACTTACATGAATTTATCCGGAGAATGCGTAAAAAAGGTACTGGACTATTACAAAGTAGCCTTAGAAAATTTAATAGTGATTTTTGACGACATAGATTTACCCTTTGGAGAAGTAAGATTTCGAGAAAAAGGAAGTGCCGGCACTCACAATGGCGTAAAATCGCTTATTAAAGAGCTCGGCACAGACAATTTCAAAAGAATCAAGATCGGAATTGAAAATAGAACTCCCGTATTAAAAATAAATTTTGACCTGAGTAATTACGTTTTGTCAAAATTCGACAAAAAGGAGCAAAAAGCGCTAGATGAAGCCTTTAAAGATGTTGTAAACAGAATAATTGATTTAATGAAAAACTAAAGCGGTTTCAAAATCACCTTGACCAAACAAAGCCTTTTTTGTAGATTAAGTTCACAAAATTTTAAATCACAAATATGTTCGCAATAATTGAAATCGGAGGAAAGCAATACAAAGTGGAGAAAGGACTCAAATTTGAAGTTGAAAAACTGGATCTTCCTGAAAACGAAGAGCTAAAAGTGGAAAAAGTGCTTATGATTGAGGAAAACAACGATGCAAAAATCGGTAGACCATTCGTGGCAAATTCAAGCGTTACACTTAAAGTAGTGGGCCAAACAAGAGGCGACAAAGTAAACACAATCAAAATGAAGCCGAAAAAGAGATACATCAGACACCTCGGCCACAAGCAACACTACACAATGGTTGAAGTAATGGAAATCAAATAATTACTTCGCCTTCCCGGATTTTCTAAGTCCCGAAAGGGACTTTTTCATTTTCACGCTATCAAGTATCAAAGACTCTTTCCTTGCATTTTTAGTAGCTTTTCTGTTTGAAGGATTAATGAGAAGATTTTGTCTTTGTGGTTTTTTATAGTTATCCATTTTTATTTTTGTTAAAACTTGATTTAAATTATACCACAATCATCAAGTTTTGACAAAAAAGTCTGAAAATCACTACTTAAAGGCTTTTCAAAACACAATTTTTCACCTGAATTTAAATCATTAAAACAAAGCTTATAGGACTCTAAATACATTCGTTTGGAAATATTCTTTATTGAATTGTTTTCTTTTTTACTGCCGTACAAAAAATCTCCCACAACAGGGTGTGAAATCGCTGCAAGATGAACACGAAGTTGATGAGTTCTACCGGTTTTTAAATCCAAATCTAGTAGAGAAAACTTAAATTTTCCAAATTGATACTCATTAATTACCTTAAAATGAGTAACTGAAGATTTTGCTTTTTTATCATTGGAAATACTCATTTTCTTTCTGCTTTTAAGATCACGAATGATAGGCGCATCTATAATACCTTGTTTATGCTTCAAATGACCGAAGACAATAGCAAAATATCGCTTTTCCACATTCCGATTTTTAAATTCACTAAGGTAAAAATCCCTACATTTAGACGTTTTACAAACAAGAAGAAGTCCTGAGGTATCTTTATCAAGTCGATGAACGATTCCTGGACGATTTTTATCTTCAAATTCTTCAATTTTAATTTTATCAACAAGAGCATTGATTAAAGTGTTTTCTCGGTAATTTTTGTCCAAATGAGTAAGGATTCCATTAGGCTTAAAAACAACAAGCTTGTCTTTATCTTCATGTAATATTTCGAGTTCGAGATTTTGTTTTAAAATTTCGTCCTTTTTATCTTCAAATTCACGAATATTCAAAATATCGGAAGGCTTCAATAAATAACCGGATTTTTCAATTTTACCATTCACAAAAACAAAAGAATTTTTTATAAAACTTTGAAGTTTCGAACGACTAAGAGTGGGGAAAATTTCACCAAGAGCTTTATCAAGCCTTTTTCCATCGAAACCATCCATTTGTTCTCCTTTAATAATCATACGTTT
The DNA here is from genome assembly GCA_964402735.1 of uncultured Candidatus Peribacteria bacterium. Taxonomy (GTDB): domain Bacteria; phylum Patescibacteriota; class Gracilibacteria; order UBA1369; family LOWO2-01-FULL-3; genus JAVEWJ01. The sequence continues at coordinate 7,790 of CAYODN010000052.1, forward strand.
TTTGCGGAATTTAAATAATTTAAGTTTATAAGCGCCTTAAGGACACCATGATAACCTTTTTCCTCAATCAATAAAAGAGATTCATAGTTTTTTTCAAAACTCAAAAAACAAAGTTTATCATCAAATAACGCGATAAGATGATTAATCCCGAAATCATGAGAATGAAAATCCACAAAGGAGGTTTCACAAGGTATGCGAAGGGCTTTCACATGCGGAATAAATTTACTGGGTAAAATAAACTTAAGTTTTAATTTAATATTTTTTAAAACGGATAAAAACAAAGAAAACAAATGCGTTTCGCTTTCCGAGGGAAAATATACGGTCAAAGAAGAGCTTCCTTTCGAAATTTTTTCAAAATTTATTTTTACGGAATCAAAACCGTCATAAACCTGAAATTTCGGTTTTTCACTGGTAAAAGTCCCTGAAAGCCCT
>CAYODN010000053.1:0-8140 GCA_964402735.1 uncultured Candidatus Peribacteria bacterium
CTTCTCACGAAAATTTAAATAATAAAGAATCTAACACCCAAAAAAATGACTAACCTGCTCACCTACTTCTTTACCACAACTCCCGGCCCCGAAATGAGATTTTTTATTCCACTCTTTGCACTAGCAGGCCTACTTATCGTTTCTTCAATTGCATTTTCAGTTATTTATAAAAAGAAAAAGAAACAAGATTTAGCCTTTAAAGCGAGCTTCCGTTCACTATCCAAAAACCTGATGTTTCTTGGAATCGGTTTTTTACTGCTTACGGTTGTGAGATACGAAAATATTCCATACTTTTCAATGAGAATCTGGCTTTACTTGCTTTGCCTTATTGCCCTTTACACAGCCTATTATTACGTCAAAGAATATAAAACTTCATATTTGAAACAATTAAAACAAAAATCCGAAAAATCAAAACCGGAAATAAAAAATTACTCAACGGCTAAAAAAAGAAAATAAAGAATATCAAAAGGCTTAATAAACTTAAGCCTTTTTTCATGCCCGATATCAATCACAAAAAAAAGACCCTTAGGCAGGATCTTTTTTTTAATTCGATTAATCGATTTTCACAATCTGATATTCCACGGTACCTGCAGGAACAATCACCTTAACCCTATCTCCCTTCTTTTTTTCCAGAAGAGCCATTCCAACGGGTGATTCGTTTGAGATTTTGCCCGCAAACGGATCCGCTTCAGTGGAACCCACAATCACATATTCGCTTTCCTCATCTTTGTTTAAATTTCGAATCTTCACTTTAGAACCCAAAGTAACGGCCTTAGTATCGCCGGACTCCGTAATTATCTTTGCATATTTCACCTTTCTTTCAAGCTCAGTAATTCTTCCTTCGATAAAACCTTGTTCGTTTTTAGCTTCCTCATACTCGGAATTTTCAGAAAGATCACCGAAAGAAATAGCCTCTTTAAGTCTTTCAGCCACTTTTTTTCTACCCTCGCCCTTCAAATAAGCAAGTTCTTCCTTCATTTGAGCAAGTCCCTCTTTAGTAACAAGAACTTCCTTTTCCAAATTCTCATCAGGTAATTCTTCCAAAACTTGAGTCTCAAAAAAATCCACATCAGTATTTTTTGTTTTTTTCACTTTTTTTGATACTTCTTTTTTAGCCATATTAATTGGATTTAAATTTTAATATTTTGGTCGGATCTTCACCGAAGTTGGATGTTCTTTTAGTTTTTGTAAAACTTTAGCTTCGATTTGTCTGATTCTTTCACGTGTAACATTAAATTCTCTTCCCACTTCTTCGAGAGTATGCCCAACACCATCCTCAAGGCCGAAACGCATCACAATAATTTTTCTTTCTCTTGGAGAAAGGTATTGAAGCATTTCATGAATATTTTCTTTAAGAAGCTGCTTATTTGTAGACTCCATCGGCGACATAACATCATCATCTTCAATGAAATCTCCGAGTTTTGAATCTTCTTCCGTACCAACAGGAGCTTCAAGAGAAACTATATCCTGAGAAATTTTCATAATATGACGAACTTTTTTCTCATCCATATCCATTTCAGCGGCGAGCTCCTCTAGAAGAGGCTCTCTTCCAAGCTCTTGAACAAGCCTTCTTTGCGCATGCGTAAGTTTATTAATCGTTTCAACCATATGAACCGGAATACGAATGGTTCTTGCCTGATCAGCGATAGCTCTTGTAATAGCCTGCCTGATCCACCATGTGGCATAAGTGGAAAATTTAAAACCTCGATTCGGATCGAATTTTTCAACCGCTCTAAATAGACCGATATTTCCCTCTTGGATCAAATCCAAAAGCGAAAGGCCTCTTCCGATATATTTTTTCGCAATGGAAACAACCAAACGAAGATTAGCTTCGGCAAGCTTCACTTTAGCGGATTGATCACCTTTATCTATTCTTCTTGCAAGCTCGATTTCCTCACGAGCCGTAAGAAGGCTAACTCTTCCTATCTCTGAGAGATAAAGCCTGATTGAATCGTTTGCAATTTCTTTAAAATCAACTTCCTTCTTCTTTTTTTCTTCTTTTCTTTTCTCCAAAGCCGGCTCTTCCAAACCAAACTTTTCCTTATCTGCAAGACCCTTTGTGGTCTTTTTTGAAACATCTTTTTCATCGAAAATCAAACTATCTTTTGTATCGATAATCTCGATACCCAAATCCAAAAAAAGACTGTAAATTTCATCAAGCATAATTACATCTTCCTCGATATGAGGCATTGCTTTGAGAAGATCTTGATGAGTGATAAAACCTTGTTCCCTACCTTTTTTTACCAACTCTTTTACCTCATTCGGGAAATTTGCGAGCTGATCATCGGTGGGTTGTTGAATGAATTTATTTGTTCTGGCCATGACAAATATTATTGGAATAAAAAATCAATCTTTGGATAGCATGTCGGATTGCTCTTTTAATAAAATAAGCAATTTCTGAGCGTCATTTTGGGCTTCCGCATTGGCGATTTCTTTTTGTATTTCTTTCAGGCGAGTTTTCTGAAAATCCTTCTTTAGTGAAGTGAAAACTTTAAGAATTTCTTCTTTGAGCACTTCTTTCGAAAAATTTCCATATTTTTCTTCGCCATATAAGGCCAAAACCGAAAGCCTATTTTTCAAATTTTCCGCTGTAAGATCGGAAAAATCCCATTTATCCAAATCACGGTTTGCATTATACTGAGTATTAATAAGCTTGTAAACCGATTTAAACTCTTCAGTAAGTAGTTTTTCCGAAATTTTATTCTCCAAAAAACCGAACAAAAACGGATATTCCAAAATCAACGAAAAAAGCACTTCTTCATTTCCGAAAGAACGAACATTTTGTTGCGAACGATCGGAAAGCCCGGAAGCGGTTCGAAAAGTATTATCATTACTCAAATAATAAGCTTGAACCTCATCGTACAAAACTTGTTCCTCAAATCCCAAAAGAAGGGAAAGTTTCCGAATATAAAAATCCCTCTCAATGGGAGAAATTTGCTTTAAATAAGGGAGAAGCGCGGACAAAATTTGTTTTTTCTTATCAAAAGAATCTTTTCCGATTTTGAGTATGGTTTTATCGATAAAAAAATCCAAAAACGATACGGCGTTTTCAAGCTCATTTTTAAAACCATCCGCATCACTTAGCACAAAATCGGCCGGATCTTTTCCTTTCATTTCAGGAAGACATCTCATATTCATAGCTTGAGAAAGCAAAAGTTCAAATGCGCGGGTAGTCGCGTTAAAACCCGCATCATCGGAATCAAAAGCCGTGATCACATTTTTTGTATAACGTGACACAAGCTTAATATGCTCACCGGTAAGAGCGGTACCGGATGTTGCGATCACATTTTTTATTCCTTCCTGAAAAGGCATAATCATATCAAAATATCCTTCCACAAAAACCGCCTTATCGGATTTTTTAATCTCGTTTTTAGAAAAATAAAGTCCGAATAAAGTTTTGGATTTGTTGTAAATAAGGCTTTCCGGAGAATTTAAGTATTTGGGAGATTGACCATCCGAAAGCGCCCTGCCACCAAAACCGCACACTCTTCCGAAAAGATCATGTATCGGAAACATAAGCCTACCACGAAACTTATCAAAAACCCTTTCGGGATTTGTGCTTTTATTTGATACAAGCCCCGCCTTAAGCAATAGATTTCTGGAAACTCCTTTTGAAACCAAATACTCTGTTAAAGAATCAAAACTATCCTTTGCATAGCCGATTTTAAAAAGCTTTATCGTTTCATCCTTTACGCCTCGATCATGCAAATATTTCAAAACAGACTCACCCTCTTTATCCGAAACTAGGTTTTTATAAAAAAAATCAGCGGCAAGTTCATGAGCAGAAAAAGACTCCTCTTTTTCAGTTTTCGTTTCACGACTCATCTTAGGACCGCTTCTATAAGCCGACATATCAAGCCCGGCTTTATCCGCTAAAATTTTTAGAGCCTCTGAAAAATCCACTCCCTCAACTTCCTGAATAAAAGTGAATATATCCCCACCTTTTCCGGTGGAAAAATCGTGCCAAATTTGTTTTTCCGGGCTTACTACAAAACTCGGGGTCTTTTCCGATTTAAAAGGACTGAGTCCTTTATAAGATCTACCCGCCCTTTTTAGCTGTAAATACTGAGAAATTAATGTAAGTACATCAAGTCTGGATTTTATATTCTCAACCAAATCAGCCATATGCGATAAAATTAGCCCTTAATTTCCACCTAAACTTAACAAATTTTTTCGAATTTGTATAATGATTTCAAATAATAAAATTAATGAAAAATCAAAAAGCTCTCATCACTCTAAATATCCTTTCAATTTTCGGCTTTGTACTTGTGGCACTTCTTACAAAATTCAAAATCTTAAAAAGCTTGGACCTTTTAATAAGCCAAAAAATCGCACTTTCAAGCACACCGGACCTCGATAAATACATGAGGATAATAACAAACATAGGAGACAAATATATTCTCACAGCCTTTTTCGCCTTTTTAATTACCTTCCTGCTTTTTCAAAAAAACAAAATAAACGTATACATAGCGATCTTAAGCGCCTCACTTGGATTCGGACTCGTAAATTTAATAAAACTTACTATCGGAAGAATTCGCCCCGAAAACGGCAAAATTATGGAAACCGGATTAAGTTTTCCGAGCGCTCATGCCACAATGTCCACGGTTTTTGCTCTTCTTTTCGCCTATTTCTTTTCACAAAGATTTAAAAAACAAAAAACCGCCGTTATAGCTTTTTCGTTTTTATTCTTCATTTTAATTTCCGCAAGTAGAATAATTTTAAATGTCCACTATCTAAGCGACATTTTCGCCGGAATCTTTTTGGGAATTTTTTGTTTTTCCTTTTCCATCCTTTTCCTTTCTAAACTTTTTCCCGAAAACAAGTAAAGTGCCCAAAAATATCATTAAAAAAAGTAGAGCCAAAACCATAAAAAACTTCTGAGCACTGCTTACAAACATCAAAGCAAGAGCCCCGAAAACCAAGGACGAAAGGCCATAAATCAGCACCACTTGCCTCTCCGAAAAACCATAATATAAAAATCTGTGATGCAGATGATACAAATCACCCTGCCAAAACTTTTTTCCTTCAAGAGTTCGCCTTATTACAACCCAAAGCAAATCAAGAAGCGGAAGACCCAAAACCAAAAAAGCCGTAGCGATTTTTCCGCCCGACATCACCGATAAAACAGCCAGCATGAAGCCAAAAAAGGTACTTCCGGAATCCCCCATAAGTACGCTCGGTTTTGGAAAATCGAAAAACAAAAGGGCTAAAGCGGAAAATCCCAGCATTAAGGACAGATAAGAAGTGACGATTTGCCCCGAAGGATCGGCGTGGATTCCGGGATGTACGGAAAGAAAAAAAATCGTAAAAGAAGCTATAGCGGTAACCGTACTGTTTAACCCCGGAATTCCATCCAAAAAGTTCATCGCATTAATAAGAAGCATTGTCCAAAAAATCAAAAACGCCGCAGACACAAGATACACACCAAAAATTTTAATTTGATCAAGTGGTAGCTCGCCGATAAAAGGCAAATTAATCGACAAAAGTTTTATTCCGGAAACAACAATTAAAACGCCCGCCAAAAACTGGAAAAAAAGCCTGGTAATAGGCCTGAGATTAATCTTATCATCTACAAATCCCAGAAGGCTTATCAAAAAACCGGAAATAAGAATAAGTAAAAGCGAAAAATCGAGTGGCACAAAATAAGTAACGGAAATAATAAAAGCGAAACAAACGGAAATACCTACAGAATAAGGAATCGGAGCTCTTTTAAACCCGAATTTTTTAGGATTATCCATAAATCCGAATTTCGGGAAAATTTTCAAAGTAAAAAGCAAAAAAAGCATAGTGAGGAAAAACGCAAAAACGGCTTTCGAAACGTACAAAGTGATTATTTGCAATAAAGTCATAATGTTTTACTATATTTCTTTCTTAAGTTTTATACCTGTTCCTCCGGATTTTTCAAGCACTCCCACAAATTTTCCTTCAAAAAATGCGAAACAAAACTCATTTTCAAGAGCAATATTTCGAGAAGAAAGCCGTTTTCCGTTCTTTAGGCCTTCATACTGCAAAGGACTCAAATCAATATTAGGCAATTTTTCCAAAAACTCTTCGATGGAATAAATATTGTCTCCGGAAGATTCCAAAGTAAATGGACCGATACAAGTCCTTTTTAGCTCCACCACATAGGCACCAACTGAAAGAGAATTCCCCAAATCATTTACAAAAGAACGAATATAAGTACCACTGCTACATCTGATTTTGAGCCTTGCAAAAGGAAAATTAAAATTCAGTATCTCACAGGAATAAATAGTAACTTTTCGGGATTTTAGTTTTACATCTTTCCCTTCACGCGCAAGATCGGAAGATCTTCTTCCCGAAACTTTCAAGGCCGAAAAAACGGGTGGCACTTGCAAAATTTCACCAAGAAAATCGCGATCAATAAGCGCCTTAAGCTCACCCAAAGACACCTTGTCGTCGCTTACGGCAACAACCTCGCCATCACTATCAAAACTATCGGACTTAAAGCCGAATTTAAGCAGAACCTCGTATTCTTTATCCATTCCGATAAAATACTTAAGAAGCCTAGTTGCCTTTCCAAAGGCATAAAGCATAAGCCCTCCGGCCGCTTTATCGAGAGTTCCGCTATGTCCCACGGATTTTTCATTATACTTTTTTTTAAGCACACGAAGAAAATCGTTTGAAGTATAAGAAACCGGCTTATCACAAAGTAAAAATCCATCGATGGCCATATCGTTTATTTTAAATCCACCTTTAAATCCCTTTTAAGTAGCGAAAGGATGACCTGTTTATCATTCCATTTGTGAGGACCATCCCTAAGAACAATTACTTCTTCAGCGCCTTTACCGGCCACAATCACGGTATCATTTTCACGCGCCTCCATCAAAGCAAGACGGATTGCCTCAAGCCTATCGGGGATTTTCCAAAAATTCTCTCCTTCTTTACGCGGCACCGCTCTAGCAATTTGATCGATTATCTCCATTTCATCCTCTTCATAAGGATCATCATCCGTAAGAACAATCAAATCCGCATATTTATGAGCGATTTCGCCCATTATAGGCCTTTTCGCCTTATCCCGTCCGCCACCCGTACAACCGAAAACAAGAATAAGCCTACCCACAGAAAGTGGCTTATAAAGAGAAAGAAGCCCCTCCAAAGACTCGGGAGTATGCGCATAGTCCACAATCACATTAAAATTCTGACCACCATAAATATGTTCGAATCTGCCCGGAATTCCACTCACCTCCGAAAAAGCGGAAACGATTTTTTCAACCGGTATATCAAGCGCAATACATAAAGAAGCCGAAGCAAGGGCATTGTAAATATTAAAATCGCCCGGAATATTCAAATTCACCTTAAAGCGATTATTTGGAACATTAATGAAAAACGAAGACCCTTTAGCGTTTTTCTCAATCTGATCGGCATAAACCGTAGCATTTTTCATTCCATAACTTATCTTTTTATCCGCAATAAATTGATTAAAAAAACCGTATTCGAGGTCGTCCGCGTTAAGAACAAGCACCTTTGGCACATTCGGTTTTCGTTTTGACTTCATCACTTTTTTAAAAAGTTCGCCCTTTGCTCGAAGATAAGCATCGAAACTACCATGGTATTCAATATGCTCGGGACTAATATTCGTAACAACAGCACAATCGAAATTAATTCCCCAAATTCGAGACTGAGTGACCGAATGCGAACTCACCTCAATTACCGCATATTTACAACCCGCTTTCACCATTTGAGAAAGAAGCGAATTTATTTTGAACGGACTTAATGTCGTGGTTTTTGTATCGTTCACCCATTTTTTATCACCGATTTGAAAATTAATAGTGGAAGTCATTCCGACCTTATGACCCGCTTTTGTAAGTACGGTAGCAATCAAATTGGTTGTGGTGGATTTGCCCTTAGTACCGGTTACCCCGATCACAATCATTTTTTCTCCCGGAAAACCGTATAAAAAAGCCGCAACTACAGCCTTAATTTTATGAAACATTAGCCGAAGTGGATGCGTATCGGGAAGAAATTTTTTAAGAAAAGAAAACATAAAATTTCGTTTATATGCAGGAGTATACCTTTTGAATTTTGTTAATGCCATAGACAAATTATACAAAAAGTTGTATAATGACATAATTTATTAATTAAAATTATGGAAAACCCACTAAATAATATTGAAACAAAA
>CAYODN010000054.1:0-8109 GCA_964402735.1 uncultured Candidatus Peribacteria bacterium
CCACTGTCGCGAAGCTCTTTACGAAGATTACCGGTGTCTTTCACCGAAACGCCTTTGAAGCTTGAGAAAACCACAGATTTAGCCTCTTTCATACCGGCCTTTAGCTCGTCGAGAATCGCAGATTTCTGCGCTTTTGTGATAGGCATAAATTGTGTTAAGAAATAAAAAACTCGATTTGCATAGACAATCGAGATAAAGTTTGTGCCTTGATTTAAGGCCTAAAATAAACGATTTGTCTCGGATGGATTTATGAATTTCTTCACCATCTGTCTATGACAAGAGCAAACTACATGCACCCCCGGCCAAAGTCAAGGTTTTTTCTTAAGTGCAATTTGTCTGTCGCCATGAATATCACGCGGATCCGGAGCCGATACCTCATAAGAGTCCGAGTAAAGCTCTCTCGGAACAAGCCTGTTTATTACATCTCTAAGCCGTATTTGTTCATATTTTTTGTGGCTTGCCGGATGAAACAAACTTTTTTCTTTCAAAAGGTCATCCAGAAGAATCACTCTCACCTCTATTGTGGTTATAAGCTCTCGACGGCTTTCGGGATCGGTAATTACCATCTCAACTACATAGTGAATACTTCGATATTCCTTTGATGAGGACGAATTTATACTTACATTTTTTGTTCGGATTTTAAACAAATCTCCCATTTTGTTTTCAATGGAAAGAACCTTTCCATAAGCCAAAAAGTCTCTTTGAATAAGTTTTGTCAATTCTTCGAGTTCGGCAATTTCTTCCACGACAAGTGTCATCGCGGCATAATCATCCGAACCTTTATTTCTGAGCTGTTTTGTTACAATGCTTTGAAGAGATTTTTTTCTGATAATTTCGGGTTCACCACCGTTTAATATTGGTAAAATATAACACTTAACACCACTGAAAATTGACGGTATCAAATCAATCTCACTTAAGAATTCTTTATCCTGTTCTGTAAACTTGCTTTCTTCGGAAGGCGTAATTAATCGTGGCAGTTTTTGATCGGAACTTTTCGGTGGATGATCATCAAACGGAATTCGTACTATTACCGATGGTTCATACCTCAAATAAGCTCTTAAAATATTTTTAATACTATTAACATTTCGATCCAAGAACACAAATGCCCCTGATTTGGTTATTCTGTCCATTCTCAGCGCCAAGGATATTTTTCTTCTAGCCTCAAAACGTTCAATTACATCTTTTCCCTCGATTGCCAAAAGCGTAAGTTCCGCCAAATCATTACATTCTTTTACTCTTTCCGATCGATAAAACCCGGTTCCGCCACTTTTTTCTTCAAGAAACATTACATAATCGTCCGCTTTGTTAAAAAGTTCTCGAAGTTTTTCCTTGATAATTGTTAGAATTTTGTCGCCATCATTCGAACGAAGATGCTTATTTACCTTAATTCGATTAGAAATTTTTGCAAACAATTGAATTGCTTCAGGTTCTAGATCATTCATCTCCTCAAGTTGCAACATTGCTAAAACTTTTTCTTTAACGGCTTCAGTTTCACGAAGGAGGTCTACTTCATTGCAAGAATGATGTCTTAGGAGGTATTCGGAATAACTTAGAGGATCCACTTCGCCTTCAGTAATAAATTTCTCCGCCAATTCCTCAAGTGCCAAAGGGGTGCGAGAAGGGTCGCTTAAGGGGTCAAAAAGTTCACTGTCGCCATTCACGGTTCTTGCATTATCTTCAATTAGTAATCTCACGGTTTCATCGATATCTTCACCTAAACTAATCGAAATAATCTCATCGGATAATTCCATTTTTATGGTACCTATGCCCGGATGTTTTTTTATACAATCTATCATCATTTCGCTGATAATTCGTCGGAATTCAGCATAGTTTAAAATGCGACCATTAATATAAATTTGAGGAAGAGTTCGGTTGAATAAATTGTGCAGTTCTTGAACATTGAACTCAAAAAAATCATGATCATCGTAATGGGAAAAATAAAAAATTTTTGAGAACTGAGTTTTAGCGATGGCCCTGAGTTTTGAAAATTCATCTTCATCCATTTTATCAAGCCTTTGCTTGCAAATATCTATATACAAACTATCAACAACATTCGGTATTCTGTTGTGTAAAAGCCCTCGAAGAAAAGGGTACTGCTTCAAATATGAAAGCACATCGAAGTCCCTATATTTTTGAGCGAGTTTTTTTATAGTAGCGATAAAAGTGTACTTTTGATAAGTCGGTTTATAATTATCGGAAAAATAATTGATATGGGCATTTATTTCCGCTTTGATTTCATCATTTACAGGCATTTTCCCATTCTCAAAATATCCCTCGTTTGCATAAAAAAGTACTCTATTCAAAAGTATCTTTTCTATGTTTTCATTTTGCAAAAAATTAATAAGTGTCAGGGCATCGATTCCTTCGGCAAACGCACGATCCACTATTAAAGCGAAAAGCTGTTGCATGCTTGCCTCGGTACCGAAATCCGAACAAAGGTGGGCGATGGTGGAAGAAACAAACTCATGATTGATAGTACTATCATCGGTGTCTTTGTGCACATTTTCTATCAATTCGATTTCTTCCAAAACAAACTCGGACGATTTTTGTAAAAAACCTGAAATTATGTGATTTACCCTTTCGTTCAATAAATACATTTCAAGAGGAGAAAATTCCGCTGAAAGCGAAGACAGTGCTCCATTGATTGTTTCAAATGAGTCTTTCTTTAAAAGTCCACGAAGTTTTGAGGAAAGAGCCGAAATAAATTCCGATAACTTTTCATCTTCAAAAGCCAAATTTATTGGATAATTTGAATCGGAATAAAAGATTTTACCAACAACAAAGTCCAAATTTGCCTTGTCCTTGAAAAAAAGCTTAAGGTCGCTTAAAGATATCCCTTCAAAATGGGCATGTGTTCTGAATTTTAAAAGCAGATCATACACATTAAAGTGGCGAACATTTGGATGATCGAAAAAAGTATATAAAGAACGTCTACTTAGAGCGGGGATCTCGGGAATTGTATTTCTTTCATCGAATTTATCTCCAAAATCCGGGCTTGCATCAGCTAAAGGCAACTCCGCCTCACAATCTTTCACTTCAAATATTTCAGGTGAATCATGTCCCATGGAAAAAATAAAAACAGTGCCAAAATCTAAAATAAAAAGGACTTTATTGCAAGATGAAAATCGTTTTTGTATATTCTTGGCACCATGAACATAAAAGAACAAATACAGTATTTTTTGAAAACTTCCGGAAAAGAAGGCTTACCACCGATTATTGTGATTTTCGGTCCAACGGCCTCAGGGAAAACTTCTCTCAGTGTAGAGCTTGCAAAAGCCCTGAACGGAGAGATTATTTCAGCCGATTCAAGGCAAATTTATCGAAAAATGCCTATAGCCACGGCTCTCGTCACAAAAGAGGAAATGCAGGGTATCCATCACCACATGATCGAAATCACGGATCCGGATACCCCGATTTCAATGGCCGAGTACAGGGAAATGGCTACAAAATGCATTGAGGATATTCAAAATCGTGGGAAAATACCTTTTCTCGTGGGAGGTACGGGCCTTTATATAAGCGCAATAATCGAAAATTATGAGATGCCCAAAGTAAAACCTGATGAAAAACTCCGACAAAAACTCGAAAAAATGGCCAATGAAAATGGTAAAGAGGCGGTTCATAAATTGCTTGAAAACCTTGATCCCGAAAAGGCGAAGGACATTCACGCCAATAATCTCAGATATGTAATAAGAGCCATCGAGATATTGAAGGCTAAAGTGAAACAAAAGCCCACAACTGGCAAGCCAAAATTCGCCACTTTGATAATAAACCTCGAATGGCCGAGAGAAGTGCTTTACAATCGAATAAACCAAAGAGTTGATCAAATGCTGAAATCGGGTTTGATAGAGGAAATTTCAAGTCTATTAAAACTTGGTTACGATAGTGCTCTTCCGGCACTTACTTCCGTAGGAGTAAAGGAAATAATCCCATACATCGAAGGCAAAACAACACTAGAGGACGCAATAGAGCTTCTAAAGAAAAACACAAGAAATTACGCCAAAAGGCAAATCACTTGGTCTAAAAGGTATAAAAACGCAATTAATATATGTCCCTTAAAGGAAAAAAATGGATCATAAAAGATGAATCTACGCTGTCCACGCCGATTGAAAAAATCGTTTCAAATCGGGGGATTTTCAGTGAACCCGAGCTTAGCGATTTTCTTGATCCCTTTTTGTTTGATCAAATGGAAAAAATCCTCGAGAAGATCGCCAAAGCTATCGAGGAAAATCACAAAATTATTATTTTCGGAGATTACGATGTGGATGGTATCACCGGTACCGCCATTTTATACAAAATCTTAAGCGAACTCGGCGCAACCGTTTCATACAGAATTCCGAATCGCGAAAAAGACGGCTACGGGCTTTCAAAAAAGTTTGTAGACGAGTTTATTGAAAAAAACATAAATCTTGTTATCACGGTGGATTGCGGAATTTCCTGCTTTGACGAGGTGAAATACGCAAAAGAACACAATATCGAAGTGATTATTACCGATCACCACACAATACCGGAGCGTCTTCCCGAGGACGCTTACGCAATTCTTCACCCCAAAACGGAAAATTCAAACTATCCCTACAAAGAGCTAACCGGTGCGGGAGTGGCTTTTAAGCTCGCACAAGCCCTGATCCGTTCGAATTTTGAAAAAGAACATTGGGATGAAAAAGAAAACGGTCTTGTGGATTTGGCTTCAATGGGCACAATTTCGGATTTAGGCCCCCTCACCGGAGAAAATCGTTTGATTGTGAAAAAGGGCCTTAAAATTATTCCGGAAACGAAAAACTTCGGGCTCAAAAAGATTATCGAACTCAGTGGAATTGATGTAAACCAGCCGATAGATACATACACTATCGGTTTTAAAATCGGTCCAAGAATCAATGCGGCGGGCAGAATCGATAGCCCTTATGTGGCGCTTTCGCTTCTTCTTCAGGATGAAAATTCCGATCGTCTTCACGCGCTTGGCGAAAAACTCGAACAGCTCAACAAGGATAGGCAAAATATGATGGAAAAAGCGCTGAAGGAATCGAAGCAAAAAGCCCTTTCAAACGAGAAAATTCCTTTTGTGATAATGGACTATTCTAGCGATTGGCATGTGGGAATTTTGGGTCTGGTGGCCGGTCGTCTTGCGGAAAAATATTTCAGACCGGCGATAATGATGCAGGATTTTGGAGATACACTTGTGGCTTCGGCAAGAAGTCCCGAGTATTTCAATATTGTTGAGGCCCTCACCGAGCTAAAGGATCTACTTATTAGTTTTGGGGGACACGCTTCGGCCGCCGGTTTTAATTTAAAGAAAGAGAATTACGATGAGTTTTACAAAAAAATGCAGGAAATTGCGGAGGCTCAAATGAAGGATAAGGATCTTCGCCCATCGCTTGAAATCGACTGCGCTCTTTCCACTTCGGATATAAATTTCGATCTTATTGAAAAAATTTCGGCTCTCGAGCCCTTCGGTGTAAAAAATTCAAAACCGGTTTTCCTTCTTCGCGATGTGGAGGCACGCGATTTAACCCAGGTGGGAAGGGAAAATAAGCACCTCCGTTTCTCGATTCAAACTCCCACGGCCACGGTTGAAACAATCGCCTTCGATATGGGCGAATATATGGAAGATTTGAGAGAGCACAGTAAAATCGATTTGGTATTTCATCTGGATAAATCTTTTTGGAAAAACAATACTTCAATCAAGCTTCAAGCGCTTGATATCGATTTCTCTAAAAACTAAAATATGCGAAAACTCACTTTAATAAAAATTTTCACTTTAACGCTTTCTATTTTTTTCCTTTTGCAAAACGCATCTTTCGCGCTTGATTATGTGTACAACGGTATGGCGAAAACCCATATGTTTTCACTGAGTTTTCCGTCAAATTGGTTTGCTCGCACTTTTGGAGAAAAACGCCAAGGCTTTTCCCCGAATTTAACTGACGAGAAAGCCAAGTTTGAAGTACTTGAATTCGAAGGACAAACCATTAAACAAGTGCGAAGTTATTTTGAAGATGAAAACACTGAGTTTGTACGCTTTGAAGATGAAATTTTCAGTTCGAAAAACGAAGACTTGATTGCAAAAAAAGCCATTTACATGGACAAAACAAAAGAGAAAGAATTTGCCATTTCATTTTTCAAAAGAGGTGATGTGATTTTGGCTAACACAACGCCAAATCAAGGCGGTGACTATTTCCCCTTCGATAAATCCACAAACGACATAATCAAAAACATTTACAACTCATTCAGTTTCAACGACGGATACAGATCATATATTGATTTCGAAAATAAATTTTCCATTTCTTTTCCGGATAAATTTTTGCTCGAGAAAAATTCCACAACCGAGCGCATCGCCTCTACTTTGAAAGATCCTACAAGTAAAAAAATTTTTTTCAGTTTTACTGTTTACAAAGGAAAAAAGGTTGATGATACGATAAATCTCGTAAAAACGATAAACGAAAAACTCGACTCAAGAACGCCGAGTGTCGTCGGGGGAGTGGAAGATTCGGAAAAAGTTGTTTTTATAAACCTCGGAAACGCGAAAAAAACTTCATATATTTTTATCCCGAGGGATTTCGGGACGCTCGTTTTAACCGATGAAAACACGGAAAGTTCTTTTCCGGCTTCGGAGTATCATAACGAATATATCAAGGAAATTCTTGCTTCTCTCGAATTCTTTTCGGTTGAAGGCGATTATTTTCCATTTTTGATTTTCAGGGATGTGAGGGATAATCACTTGAACGCAAACGCGATAAACTACCTTGCAAACGCAAAGGTGGTTCAAGGTTATGGCGATAAGACATTCGGTCCCGCTAAGGAAATTACGAGAGCCGAGCTTACGAAAATGCTTGTGGAATCGCTAAAACCGGGGGATCTCTCTAAATATGAAAATTGTTTTCCCGATGTGAAAGAGGATTGGTATGCTCCTTATGTGTGTTTTGCAAAAGAAAACAATTGGATCACGGGCTATTCCGATGGCAAATTTCGCCCTTCAAATACAATAAATCGAGCGGAGGCGCTGAAAATCATTTACGAAGTTTTGATCGACGAGGAGATTGAGGACTTTAAAGAAACTCTTAAAGAAGAACTTGCCACAGATATTTCAAACAATGCCTGGTATTTCGGCTACTACACATATTTCGCGAATCGAAATCTTTTGGACCTGAACCACATCGTAAAAGGAGCATCCGAAACCACTTACAAATACCTCCCCGAAGGCTTCATAAAAAGGCAAGAAGTGGCGGAAACGATTTACAGGATGAAGTTGTTTTAAAGTCAAAATATTGTTAGCATAATTTCGTAATAATAATTATGACAATTCAAAAACTAAAAAAACTAGCCCCCGAACTGGCTAAAACTTATTCCATAAAATACCTTGCCGTTTTTGGATCTTTCTCAAGAAATGAAGAAACCGAAAAAAGCGACGTGGATCTGTTGGTTAAATTTTCAAAACCTGTAAACTTCATAGATTTAATTAGAACCGAGAAAGCCATAAAGAAGCTACTTAAGCGAAAAATCGACCTTGTAACTCCGGAATCTCTAAGTCCTAAAATTCGAAAATATGTTAAAAAAGATCTAAAAGTGCTTTATGAAAGATGATCGAATTTTTGTGGAACACATATTGGAATCAATATCTGACATTGAGGCTTATATCAAAGACCTGGACTTTTCGACTTTCTCTAAAAATATACTAATTCAAGATGCGGTTATTCGAAAATTATTGGTAATAGGAGAAGCGGGCGGAAAGTTATCGAAAGAATTTCGGAAAGAAAACCGCAATATTCCATGGGCTGAAATCGTAGCAATGAGAAACAAACTGGTTCACGATTATATGGGAATTGATCTTAAAATAGTATGGGAAACCGCAAAAAATTATTTGCAAGAACTAAAAAAACACTTATAGAACTTTCGACTTAAAAATAACCCTTCCAATTTTTTTGAAAACAACATATATTATTCCTCCAACGAGGAGGGCTTCTTGACTAAAGTGCAAAATAATTGTATTATATCAAGATTCGAAATTAATATTATGTCAAATTCCGTAGAAAAAAATATCGTTGAACTCATTAAAAAATCGGAGAAAATCCTTATTCTTCCATCATCTCCTTTGGATGGTGATTCTCTAGGATCAGCCCT
>CAYODN010000055.1:0-7924 GCA_964402735.1 uncultured Candidatus Peribacteria bacterium
ATTTTAACAAAAGAAAACAGTTTCGTGTCCACTTTTTGGGGTACACATCAATGGTACGCCCGACAGGAGTTGAACCTGTGACCCCCGGCTCCGCAAGCCGATGCTCTATCCAACTGAGCTACGGGCGCATACACATTTAACAAGCTCAAAAATACTAATCTGATAGGACAAATTTGGCAACCATTTCATTTTCCATTTTATTTTCCAACGGAAAATAAAATTTGTATTCGTAAAAAGAGACATTCCCGCAAAAAAACAAAAGATCAAAAAACAAGCTTTCTACGGAAAAAAGTTTCAATCAAAAAAAACACTGCCTTCTAGATATTATTCCCCGCGAAGTTTTGAAATAGCCAAAGCCCTATCCTCCGCCTTAAAAATATATGACCCGGAAACCATCACATTAGCCCCCTTGAGTCGGCACATTTCAGCGGTTTTTTCGTTTATTCCACCATCCACAAAAATATTCGCACTTGGAAATCTCGCACGAAGTTCCTCGATTTTTTCAAGCACGCTTTCGTCAAATTTCTGGCCTCCGAAGCCGGGAGATACAGCCATCACCAAAATATCCTTTGAAATATCCATCACATCCAAAATAGAAGAAACCGGTGTCTCGGGATTAAGCACCACACCGGCCAAAACCCCGCTTTGAATTATTCTGTTTAAAACTTCTCGATAATTATCACAAGCCTCAAAGTGCACAAAAAGAGTTCGCGCCCCAATTTTTGCAAAATCATCGATATACATCACCGGATTTGAAACCATCAAATGCAGGTCCATCGGAAGTTTTGTTTTTATTGAGCGTACAACGGGAACTCCGAAACTCAAATTCGGAACAAAATGCCCATCCATCACATCGATATGAAGCGCATCAGCCCCCGCATTTTCCACACTCAAAATTTCTTCATTCAATTTTCCGAAATCTGCGGCCAAAATTGATGGAGCAACTAAAATTTTCATATTAAATCATATCAAGTTTTTTGACTCTCCTTACATGTCTTTCTTGATCACTCTCGAAATCGGTCGTTAAAAATTTTTCCAAAAAATCTTTCATTTGTGAAACTGTAAGATCCCTGGCGCCAAGAGCGATCATATTGCAATCATTGTGTCTTCTGGACATTTCCGCCATCTGTATATCTCTCACATTTGCACACCTGATTCCTCTGATTCTGTTTGCAGCGATATCAACTCCAATTCCACTTCCGCAAAGAACCACCCCAAAACATCCGGGTCGTTCCAATACTTTTTCAGCAACCTCTCTGGCAATATCGGGATAATCGTAGGGCTCTTCGGAAAAAGTGCCAAGATCGGTAAGATCAAAACCTTTTTCTTTCAAAAAAGCCTTAAGCTCAGGTTTTACGGAGTATCCGGCATGATCGCTTCCAATATATACAACGGGTTTTTGTTTTGTTTCAAGCATGAGTATTTAATTAAAAGATCATACTATTATACCAGTTTTTCCTTGATTTTTCTATACAAAGATAAGAAATCAAGCTCATACTTTTTTAGTAATTCCAAAGGCCTTCCGGACTCGGAAAACCTATCCTGTATACCCAAAAAGTGAATATGGGCTGAAGTTCGAGAAGAAACAAGACTTCTCGAAATTTCCGAAAAAAGTCCGTTTTCGTTTTGATCCTCAATTAGAAAAACATTTTTAGCCAAAAGTAAAGAGCGAAATTTTCTGAAATCAAAAGGAAAAACCAAATCCACATCAAGCAAATTCACACTAAAACCATCATCCTTCAAAAGCGAAGTCGCCTCCTTGGAAATTTCCGCCATTTTTCCATAACTGATAATCACATTTTCTTCAGAATAATCTTTCTCAAAATTAAGAGAATCGAAAGAAATTTCATCCGGAAGGCCTAAAGGAAGCCTAAAATAAACAGGCCCGAATTCACCCATGGATTTTTCCAACAAATCATAAAAAGCACTCAAACTCGAAGGAGAATAAACCTTCATATTGAAAAGTCCGCTCAAAATGCCCACCTCTTCGAAAAACTGATGCGCCCCTCCACGTAATCCATTATCAAAACCGCACCCCACTCCAACAATTCGCACATTTGAATTAGTTAAACAAAAATCGTTCCTGATTTGATCATATCCTTTCGAAATCAATAAATCCGTATACCCAAACACGATTGGTGTTCTTGTTCTAACCAAAAAACCCGAGGCCACCGATAACATATTCAAGGTTTCGTTTCCAAAATCAAAATATCTGTCTTCGTTCATTTTTGCATATTCTTCCAAGTTTAATTCTTTTCTAAGCAATGAATTAAAAACAGCAAAATTCTTAGTCTTTTTGGATAAAAAATTTAGAAAAGCACCAATATTATAATTTTCTCCTATCATTTTAAAGACTGACTTATCAAATTAAATTCATTCTCACTTAATGGAGCGTTGAAATACCCCTCCTTCCCCGAAAGCAGAGATACTCCATACCCCGAAACGGTATTACACCAAAGACAAGCCGGCCGTCTTACCACATTAAAACTTTTAGCGAAAGCGTTTATTATTTCATCAAAATTATGGCCATCACTCACCCTATACACCTGCCATCCGAAGCTATCGATTTTGTTTTGCACAAAGCCGATATCCACCACCGAACGAACGGGCCCCTCGTTTTGCATGCCACAATCATCAATAATCAAAATCAAATTATTCAGCTTATGATGGCTCGCCAAAGTAAGCGCCTCAAATATTTGCCCATCTTGAAGAGATGCCACATCTATCAAACAAAAAACTTTATTGTTCTTTTTTTCGCTTTTTAAAGCCAAAGCAATTCCAAGTGCTTGAGATAGTGCATGCGAAGAAGACATTGTGGAAACCGATACACCCGGCACTTTATAAAAAGGCCTTGCTTGAAGAAAAGAATTTATTTGAGAAAAAAACCTAAGCTCGGTTTCATCAAAAAAACCTTTATCCGCCAAAACCGAATACAACACACTGGTCGCTTCTCCCTTTCCCAAAACAAAATAATCCTGCCCGTCCCAACCGGGTTTAAAAGGAGAAACCGAGAGAATCGGTTTTAAATTAATATCGCCGTAATATAAAGAAACAAGAATTTCCACAGAACTCATCGCCGAACCAACACCAAGAACACCCGATTTTTGTATCGCGTTTAAAGCACAGCGCCTTATGGATAAGGCTTTTTGTTTGAGTTCCTCGGTTTTCATCGAATGTTTTTAGCTATTCAACTCATCATCCGCATATACATGCATATACTCGGACTTATCATAAGTATGAATTTCTTCAGGGCTGAAAAATCTAAGCACTTCTTTCATCGCATTTTCCACAGAATCGGAAGCGTGAATCACATTACAAGAAACACTCATTGCAAAGTCGCCTCTGATTGATCCTGCCTCAGCTTGTCTTGCTTTTGTAATACCTACGATTTTTCTCACAGTATCAACCACTTCAAGCCCTTCCCAACAAATGGCAATCACCGGAGTGCTCTGCATAAACTTTGCAAGACCTCCAAAAAACGGCTTATCAACGAGGTGTGCATAATGATCTTTAAGCACCGCATCATTTAAAGTCATCATTTTCATACCCACCAATTTAAGACCCTTCACTTCAAATCGGCTAACGATTTTTCCGATAAGCCCTCTTTGGATGGCATCGGGTTTCACAAGTACGAGAGTCTTTTCTTTTACACCGCTGAATTCCATATTTGTAATGTTAAAAATTAAGTAGTTTTTCAAATCTCGCTTTATCATCGGCATTATAAGGACCGATAACTGCGAGTTTCAAATTTTCCGGTTTCATAATGTTTTTAATCACTCTTGAAATATCGGAAAGAGTAACCTTTTCAAGCCTTTTCAAGTAATAATCCGGATCATGCGCCTCACCGTGAAGAAGCTCATATTTCGCAAGATAATGCGAATATTCCTCACTATCCTCAAGCGATAAAACGATTTTACCCTTTAAATAAGCCTTTGCCTTTATAAGTTCTTTATCAGTTACACCTTCGACAACAACTTTCTTATATTCTTCAATGATACTACTGATGGCATCATCGATTCTCTTTAAATCCACACCGGCAAAAGCCGCAAAAGTACCACCATCGATATAATCATCGGTACTCATCCTTATATAATAAGCAAGTCCCTTCGCCTCTCTCACAGCTAAAAATAAACGCGAACTCATTCCACCTCCCAAAATAGCCGAAAGAAGCATCAATGCGTAATGATCTTCGTGCGTTTCAGAAAGTCCCGGAAAACCCAAAGCCAAATGAGCTTGTTCGGTTTTCTTTTCCGTTAACGAAATCTTCTCTGTCTGTAGGGCTTTCAAAGGCTCGAATTCGAAGGCCTTCTTCTCGTTTTCCATTTCAAAAAAATCCGAAATCATTTCCGTCGCCTCCTTATGATCCACATCTCCACAAATCGCCACCACGGCATTATCGGGAGTGTAAAGTTTTTCAAAATAATCCACAAAATGCTTATGCGAAGCTTTTTTTATAAATTCTTTCGTTCCTATTTCGTCCCATCCCAAAGGCTGATCCCCGAAAACCAAACTCTCAAAATTCCAACCGATCTGATACATAGGCGTATCCTGATACATATTGTATTCCTCCAAAATCACACCGCGCTCTTTATCCACCTCTTCTTGCTTAAACTTTGAATTCACAAGCATATCCGAAAGCACATCGACAGCCACTTTCATATGCTCGCTTGCCACTTTCACGAAATAGCCTGCATATTCTTTTCCGGTAAAAGCATTGAAAATTCCCCCCACAGAATCAATAGCTTCCGAAACCTCTTTTGCACTCTTATAACGTGATGCACCTTTGAAAAACATATGCTCCAAAAAATGCGAAAGCCCGCGAATCTGATCGTTTTCATATCTGCAACCGGCACCGACGAGAACGAGAACGGTAACCGAAGCGGTACCCGGAAGCTTTTTCGTGAGAATCCGAAGCCCGTTTTGTAAAGTTGTTTTTCTGAACATAAAGTGAATTTAATATTTACCTTTTCCCGAATTTGATGCAAAAATACTAGCATAACTTTCTGAAAATCAAGAGCAAAAATGCCAAAAAAACAATTCAATATAAAACTTGACAGATACCGTGTTCTTATTGGCGTATGCGCACTTATCACGCTCATTATTATAATGAAACTTTTCTCGCTACAGGTTTTAAAACACTCCTATTACCTCGAAATCGCCACGAAAAATCAGCAAGGAATAATGGAACTTCCGGCACAGAGAGGAGAAATTTTGATTAAAGATAAACATTCCGGCGAAGAGTTTTTTCTCGCAACAAATACAACGCTGGATATGATTTACGCCGATCCGGCCCTTATTGAAGACCCGATCACGATTGGCACAAAACTCTATCCTCTTCTATTTTCACTCGAAGAAGAGAGAGCGATTGAAACGGAAAAGATTCAAAAACTCAAAAACGATCTGTACCCGAAGCTACTAAACAACGAAATCACACAGGAAGAATACGATAAACAAACCAAAGAAAAAACGGACATCGAACTTGAAGAGGCCTACAAAATTACGTTGATCGAAAAACTTTCCGAAAAACAAAGAAAGGAAATTCTTCTGGTAAAAGAACTTACAAACGAGCAAAAAGAGATATTAACGGGCAAAACGGTTGCAGGCATCGAAGTAATCCAAAACTCGCTTTATGCCTATCCCCCTTTAATACCAAACCCGAAAAAAACCGCTCTCGAAATCGCCTCGGATATAAAATTTCCGCCAAGCCAACTCGAAACAATCCTCAAAGGCGCAAACAGATACATCGTTTTAAAAAGGAAAGTGAAGGCCGATGTATCGGAACAAATAATAGGATTTATAAAAGAAGACAAAGAAAAATGGAAAGGAATAAAACTTCAAGAAGAATATTTTAGATATTATCCGGAAGGCTCTCTCGGAGCCCAAATAATCGGCTACATAGATCGTTCAAACAAAGGTCAGTACGGAATCGAAAACACCTTTGATAAAATTTTAGCCGGAGTCGCGGGAGAATTTTTATCAAAAAAAGATTCTATAGGAAGACAAATCACCGTGGGAGATTCCTCAATAAAGCCCGCAAAAGACGGAGACGACATTGTGCTTACGATAGACAGGTCTATTCAAATGAAAATGGATGAACTTATAAAAAAACACGTAAAACATACACAAGCTGATAGCGGCCAAATTTTAATAATGAATCCGCAAAGTGGTGAAATTATGGCTATGTCTCACTACCCCACTTTTGATCCGAATAATTTCGGAGAAGTTTTCAACAAAATTGAAATCAATTTTTCGGACGAAGAAAAAGCTCGATTAATCGAAACAAAAGAAAAAGGCGTTTATAAATTTTACACAAACGAACAAACTCTTTCATTCTTCTTGGTATTCGAAGAATCGGACAAGGACGGCAAAAAACGATTTTTCAGATATGAAAACTTTGTGGGCCCCGAGGTTTATCACAATAAAACCGTGGCCTGGCCATACGAACCGGGATCCATATTTAAAGCAATCGCTATGGCTATCGCAATCGACGATGGCGATGTAACACCCGATACAAAATACAACGACATAGGACCAATCGGAGTGGACTTCAATAAATACACGCAAAAATACGATTTCGAAATTAAAAACGCCGATAGATATATGGGACTTGTGGATATGAGAACCGTTCTCGCCTTCTCTTTAAACACCGGAATGACCTTTGTTGCAAAACAAATGGGACAGGCCCTCTTCTACAAATATATGGAAAAATTCGGATTTATGGATAAAACCGACATCGAATTCGCAAGTGAAATAAAAGGAAAAATCGACGACTACGAAAACTGGACCGAATCCGAGCTTGCCACTCACGCATTCGGCCAAGGTATCACGGTAAATATGCTCCAAATGGCAAATGCTTACAGCGTAATTGCAAACGGCGGCATTTTGATGCAACCCCACATTGTTGCTGAAATAAGGCACGAAGATGGAACCGTTTCAAAAACGGAACCCAGAGAAGTAAGAAGAGTACTTAAGGAAGAAACATCTCTCAAAATGATAGCGATGCTAGCGAACTCGGTGGAAACGGGATTTGCAAACAAAGCAAAAATTCCGGGATATTTTATGGCGGGAAAAACGGGAACATCCCAAACCTACAAACACGGAAAAGCACTAAGCGGAGCCGGCACAACGATTACCACATTCGCGGGATTCGGCCCCATCTCGGATCCAAAATGGGTGGCCATCGTAAAACTCGACTACCCGAAAATCTCCGAATGGTCCGAGGCAACGGTAACTCCCGCATTCAAAGAAGTAGCGCAGTTTCTCTATGATTACCTAAACATCCCACCGGACGACCTTGATTAAAAATTTTTCACACAAATAGAAAGGAGAGCCCCGCAGAAACCTGCATGCAACTCTCCTTGAAAACTACCAGTAGACATCGACCTTGGCGGTGACTTCACACCCGGACCGAGTGGACTCGAGAACTTCGACTTGAAAGCCGAGATCCTCGAGACGAACGAGCGTTTCCGCCATGGTGGCGGGAAGCACTCCCTCTTCTCCTTCCAGGAAGCGACACCGGAGTGTCAGCTGCGCCTCGGTCTTTCCTGTCGCAAGAAGGGACAGTTCGAGATCGATCAGGCAAACACGCAGCCGACTCGAAGAAGCAACCTTGTTCCGTTCGAAATTCTGCCTCTCGCGAAGCAGAAGCGTTCTCCGGCGACGGCGCTCCTCCACATCGAGCTTCTTCTTTCCCATCAAAAGTTCCAACAGGATGAGCCTCCTCATCTCCTTGCTCTGCTTGGGCCGTTGAAGTTGTGAAGCTACAGTAGCCACCTTAACCGAAGCCGCCATGGAAACCTCCTTTTTTCCTTCCCCTGGCAGTTCAAGCAACATTTCGAGCAAAATCTCACGAACAAGATCTACTCGAAAACAAATATATTCTTCCAATGTTTTTATGTTTTGTCAAAAGTTTTTTCCCGCATCT
>CAYODN010000056.1:0-7922 GCA_964402735.1 uncultured Candidatus Peribacteria bacterium
AAATTTTCCAAATTCAGCGAATTTAATTGCATAAAATACACTTTAAGTCGTCCCTATGCTAACGCCTTGTAATTTTAAAGTAAAGTGAGCGCTGAAATAATACCGGTCATTTAAGATTTTCCGGCTTTTGTATGAGATTTTTACGAGCAACGGAAATCTTTTTCCGGCGAAAAGATTTCCTCTTTTCGCAAAAAATGCAAAACCTTAAGGTTTTGACCAAGCCATTTTTTGCTCAAAGGTGCTCTTAAAAAATCTCATACAAAAGCGGTGATTAAATTGAAGCCTTTCTAAAATTCCGCGGTCTTGAAAAACCGTCGCAATGAGTATAGTATTCGCCCATATTAAGATTAACCACTAAAAATATGGCTAAGGGAAAAGCAACACTTGAAGAGATGAGACATTCCTGTTCACATGTGCTTGCACAAGCGGTTCTAGATATGTTTCCGGACGCAAAGCTTGGAATAGGACCCGATATCGACAACGGTTTTTATTATGATTTCGATCTTCCGAGAACTCTTATCCCCGAGGATCTTGAACTTTTGGAAAACAAAATGCGTGAGATCGTGAAAGAAGGCCAAACTTTCAGAAAATACGAGATGCCGGCGGAGGAGAGTTTTTCTTTTTTGGAAAAAACGGGACAAAAATACAAGCTTGAGCTTGCAAAAGAATTCGCGCAGGCGGGTGAAAGCATTTCTTTTTACGAAAATGTGGATAAAGAGGGAAAGGCAAGATTTGTGGATATGTGCGAAGGGCCTCATGTGGAAAACACAAATCAAATCAAGGCTTTCAAACTTTCGCATCTGGCAGCCGCTTACTGGCGCGGAGATGAAAAAAGGCCTCAACTTCAGAGAATTTACGGTCTTTGTTTTGAATCCGAAAAGGAGCTTTCCGATTATATTCTTATGCTTGAAGAAGCTAAAAAGAGGGATCACAGAAAGCTTGGTGCGGATCTTGATCTTTTTCATGTGGACGATAAGGTGGGTGCGGGGCTTGTGCTCTGGCATCCGAATGGAGCGATTTTATGGAGAATGATCGAGGATTTTTGGTACAGACAACATCTTAGAAACGGTTATAAACTTGTGAGATCTCCACATATCGGAAATCGCACTCTTTGGGAAACTTCCGGTCACTGGGGTTTTTATAATGAAAGTATGTATCCCCCAATGGAGGCCGGCCAGAGCCTTTCGGAGCTTCAGGCGGGAAAAAAGGCTGAAGTGTCGGAACAATATTTGATTAAGCCGATGAATTGTCCTTTTCATGTGCAAATTTACAACAATAAAATGCACTCATACAGAGAGCTTCCTTTCAGATGGGCTGAAACCGGCACCGTTTACAGATTTGAAAAAACCGGACAGCTCAACGGGCTTACTCGTGTTCGCGGATTTACTCAAGATGATGCGCATATAATTCTTAGAAAGGATCAGGTGGAAGAGGAGCTAAAAAGAGTGATTGATTTTATTTTGTTTATGTTTAGATCTTTCGGATTTGATGAATCGAAAGTGAATGTGTATTTATCCCTTAGAGATCCCGAAAACAAGAAAAAATATTCCGGTGGCGATGAGGGCTGGAATTTTACGGAGAAAGTACTTAGAAAAGTGGCGAAGGAAAGCAAACTAAATTTCAAGGAAGAGCTGGGAGAGGCGGCTTTCTACGGACCGAAACTCGATTTTAAATTGAAGGATGTTCTGGGCAGAGAATGGCAATGTTCTACTCTGCAATTTGATTTTAATCTCCCGGAAAGATTTGATATGCAATTTATTAATCAGGACGGAAAAGAGGAGCGTCCTTATATGCTTCACAGAGCGCTTTTTGGTTCTTTTGAAAGATTTATCGGACTTCTTATCGAACACTATGCCGGCGCATTTCCTGCATGGCTCGCTCCCCTACAAGTAAAGATTCTTCCGGTTAGTGAAAAATTCGAGGAATATGCAAAAGGAATCGAATCAAAACTTGCCGAGAAGGGCTTTAGAGTAGAGGTGGATTTGAGCGATGAAACTCTCGGAAAGAAAATTCGAAACGCCGAAATGATGAAGATTCCTTATATGCTCGTTGTTGGTGAAAAAGAGGTAAACGAAGGCACTGTAGCCGTGAGGAGCTATGCCACGAAAAAACAAGAAGTTATGAAATATGAGGAATTCGAAAAATCGCTTTGCGAAGAGGTAGAGAAATATTACAAATAAAGGTGGTGCAATTTTAGGCTATGCCGGTGAGATTTTTTGCAAGGATTGTGTCCAGAAGTATGTTGTTGTTGTCTTTGATAGCTCCATCAAACCCCGAACTGAAACTTCTTAGGGCTGGCGTTTTTTTTCTTGGATCTTTTATTCTTGTGTTGTAGATAACGCTAACAGCATTTGAAAATTCCCTATCATTTGTTGCTCTTACGATTTTTTGGACCAATTCGTTGAGCTCTTTTATGTAATGCATGGCGTTTTTGTCGGTTCCGGCGACTTTTCTGTTTACCAGGGTATCATTGTCCAGTCTTATAAATGTTGTGGGTTTATCTTCATATTTATCTGTCAATATTCCTTCATAAATCACATAGGATTTTATACATTCTTTGATTGACCTCATGTGATCGTTGAAAAGTTGTTTTTGTCTTTCTTTTTCATTTAATGTTTTTGACGATGCGATACCGTTTCTTGCCTTGTCCGCCATTTGAGCCATATGCTTCAGATATTGACTAAAGCCCGCAAATCCGTTTGCAAAACCATCCATACCGATTTTTATACCTCCTTGTGTGATACAAGTGGTTTTTATTAGGTTTTCTGTGGATAATGGTATGAAATACTGTGTTTCACTCGGATCCAAATTGTTTAAGTTCCTCATTTCGGTATTAGCGAGGTCTTTGTACACAGGATTTGAAAGAAGTGTTTTCCAAATGAATTCTTTTACCGCTTTGTTGGGTCTAAATTGATACTTATCGTCCAAATCTTTAGGGTTTTTATCCAAGAAGGCCTCTCCGAAGGCATCAAGTTCTTTTCTTGTGATAGGGTGCTCTTTTCCTTCCGGTGGCCGAGGAATCGATGAATTTAAAAAAGTTAATGGAATATATTTCGAGTGAAGAGCTTTATTCATTTGGGATAATCTTTCAATCGAGAGAATCGTTCTGTTTTTTGAATCTTTAAGAGTGAGTCCCATTAATATGTAGTATAGTTTTTCTTCCATCGTTCCCTTTCCGTTTTCCATAGCGGAAACAAGCATTGCTTCGTATTCATGCGGATCAACGGGCTCTCCTTTATCTTTGGAAATATGCGCTTGTAGAAGAGTTTCCATATGAGGACCAAAACCGATTGAAGATATGATACGGTTGGCTCGATCCATTACTCCGCTTACTTTAGAAGCGCAGTTTGATAAATTTGATCTTTCCCATTTGGAGAACTGATTCGGATCATCCCAAAAGGTATTAACCGCTTCGGCGAATTTATCATAAAGCTTTTTACAATCGGCGGAATTCGGATCTACTTTGAGATCTTTAGGCACAAAAGCTTCCATTTTTGCGTTTTTAAACATGTTTTCCCAAATTAAAGGATCCCACATATTTAAGAAACCTTGCTCTGAAAGCACATTAAATGCTACCTCCAAGCGAAATTTATCACTTTCCGTTTGAAGTACTTTTATAAGAGCGCTGGGCGGTTTGCTTTTGAGTGCTTTTTCTGCCCCCTCCATCATATCTCTTTCCGCAGGTTTTCTTTTGCCTTGTTTGAAATGTTCCTTTAAATCTCCGGTAAACACCGCTTCTCCCAGTTTTCCTTGCTTGTATTTGGACATTACTTCCCTATTTCCTTTGTAATTTTCTCGAATGTGTTTAAAAAACTCAATCAAATCCTTCAGCGAATATAATTTCGTATTGGCTTTTAAATCTCCCAAATAAGATGGTTCATAGGGTACTTCTCTAATATCTCCTTCATTTAAGTGTTTTGAGGCCTCATCGTAATCAGCAAAACTATCTTTTTCGGTTTTCTCAACATTGCCTTTTGTGTCTTCTCTTATTTCTGAAACTTGTTGTCCGGGCGAAGTTTCAAGAGGTTTGAATTGATTATTGTTTACATATTGAGCGAAAATACCAAAATTAATTTCTTGTGATGAAAAATCGCTATTTTCAAAAGGCCTAATCGCCGTGTCTAAAAACACTTTATTTCCCTCGATTCTATCGATTTTGAAAGAGTTTGGATTGTTTGGGATTTCCGTTGTAAAAGTCATATTTTGTTCCAATTCATCGTCCGTGGTAAAAATAGACTGATTCAAGTGTTCCACCGTGTTTATTTCCGGGTAAATATTGTTTCTTTGCATGTAATCTTTAAGGCCTCGCACCTCAAAAGGAACACCGGGCTGTTGTGAGTTTTCAGGTTTGATTACTATTTCAATTTTGTGTTCCGGATTTCTGCCGTTTCTTTGCTCTTGAGTTTGATTTATGGCTTGAATAATATATTTTTCGCCGGATGGGTGTGTAATCAGGTTTCTTGTATTTATAAGATCAAAACCAAGAATGGTTGATGCCGTGATTTTTTCGAAAAACTTGGAAATTTCGTTTCTTATTCCTCGGAAATCCCGATCCAGCCTTTGCTTTCTATCTTCTATGTTGTCCGCAAGACGCGACATTTCAGATTCGAATTGAGACCTCTCCAAATCGTTTGTGGCTTCATTTCTGGATCTTTCGAGTTCTTCGTAGTTTGCAATCATTTCATTGATTTGCGATAAAGCGGTATTGAATCTATCTTTTTGCCTTTGATCCAAATTGGAAAGAAGATCAATATCGTATCGCGTCATCGATTCGTCCAATTTAAGAAAGCGCTGGTTTTCAATATCGAAAGCTCCCGAGAAATACAATAATCTAAACGGTTTTGTTGTGCTTTTATAGCCTTTGGTGTGGTGAATGTGTTTTGTCATTTTATGGGAAGGTGAGGTTCATTGAGTTGATGGCTGTTTTAAGTTTGTCAAAGTTTCCTTGGTCAAAAGTTGTATTATTAACGAAATTCTCAAGATATGAATTTTCAGGGCCCGTTTTTATGCTTTTGTAATAAGTATTCATTTGTTTGAAATATTCGGAATTTTTATTGCTTATCAGGAAGGTGTATAGGTTTTGCGGAGTTTCCGTAGTGTTTGCAATCATGTAAAGGCCTTGGGTGGGTTTTTGAAACAAATTCCAGCTTGTTGTTTTTGGTTCGAGTCGAAGGCCCATATCCGTTGATAATCTATTTGTTTGTTTGTTTGCAAATAAATTTTGGAAGGCATAGTTTGCCTCATTGAGAGAGTATCTTTTACCAGGTTCCTGACCGGGTAAGTTGATTGGAATGAAGTTCGTATTTAGCGGTAATTGTGTTATCCATTTTCCGGCTTGTTTTAGCGTTCCAAACAACGTATCCGTGATACCTTTTGCAATCGTTTTACTCATCGCCGAGCTTATAGCCACCCAGGTGATTGCGATTACTCCGATTCCCACAATTATATCTTGCATTGTTGTGAGTCCTACGATGGGAAGTGAGCCGTCGGTGGAATTGAATACCGCGCTTAAGCTTTCCGAACCCACCGAATCGATGCTTTTCATGGCTTTGAGCATTATCCAGCCGATTGTCATGGATACGCTTATAATTAATGGCGCGATTGCGTTTTGAATGAAGGTGTCTTTTGCCGTTGAAAGCGAGGAAATTTTGCTTCCTATCGCCGGAATCGCCGAGCCGAGAATTATCACCGGGGACATCGCGATTATTATCCAAAGCACAATTAACCTTGCAAGAAGTACGATAAACAATGCAATGAAAGTAACCGCATAAATCGCGTACAAAGCCATGGAAATAATAATGCTCACCAGCACCTTTTCCACATTTTCCACAGAAATATCCACATCTTCGTAATACATAATTTCACCCAGCTCCACGGCCATCGCAAGCGCCACATTTTGGCCGCCAAACCTTTCGAAAAATTTTGAACCTTCACTGCTGAGTTTAAATCCATCACAAAGTCCATTTTTAAAAAGATTTTCGGCTTTTTGCAAGCAGGCAGGGTTCTCATTACATTGCGTTTGGGTTTTTAGTCCGAAAGAGGCCATTGCTGATTTATTTGCTACAGTTTTTTGATATTCTCTAAAAGCCTCTTCGTTGTTCCAATAAGTGCTTTCGCTGGATCCTTTTCCGGCTACCGCAAGACAAAATAGCTTGGTTTTGCCCGGGTCTTTGCTAATTTCAATTTGTGCAAGGCCTTCCGATACCTGATCGGGAAGAGCAAATACCGCTGAGGTTGCTACGTTTATCGCATCCAAAAACACTTTTATACCCAAAAAAGAAAAATTTATTGCAATAATTCCGAGTACAAGCTTCGGAAGAAGCCCTTTTATACTTGTATTATCGTCCGCAAGGCTCGTCATATTGTAGATTGCCACTCCTACAAGTCCCACTACAAAAACCAAATTCACAAGGTTTCTAACCGGGATCCATATTTCCTTAAGTCGCGCGTCCATTCCGGATCCGAAAAGAATCGAATTATCCAAAAGTCCACCGATCATTATGAGAATCGGCCAAAGAAGCCTATTTAAGGCGCCGCTAATTCCAAGAATCACTTCGGCAAGTCCTTTTGTATCACCAAGTTCTTCCATATCGAAGGCATAAGCCTCAATTCCGTTTAAAAGGAAGTGCGCTGAAAAAATCGCAAATCCGAAAACAAGCATGTATTTCAGTGAAAAGGCCGATTTTATTCTATTTATTATCATTTTAGTGTGGTTTCAAATGCATCCATATTCTTTTTTGTGCTTTTAATATCCGCGCCTCCGATTTCAAGAGTGGACACATTCACCACAAGTTCCGAGAAATCTTTGTCGTTATATGGAATGTTTTTCATATAGTCCTTGAGTTCCAATAGAGCCTTTTTCTCTTCGGGATCCTTTGTGTCGTCGATCAGCACGGGAAGATACCGCATAAAATATTTTTTCGTGAGTGTTTGCTCCGGGGTTTTGAGCTCCGAAATATGTTTCAGTTTATCAATTTCGAGTTTGTTCTTTGCGAAGGAAGCAAGGGCGAAAAGTGCCGAATCCTTTTGGATCAGGCGATTTAAGGGATGGGAGTCTGAAACAAGCAAATTTTTCATTCTATTTTTGGCTTTTTGCTTATTCTCTTCAATTTTTTCATTCTCGGGACCGATATCCTCCAAAAAACTATCCACACCTCCCGAAAGTATCGCATAACCCGTACCCGCGGCGATTCCCCCACCCCACACATAAGGATTTTTGAGGGCGCTTTCTATGGCTTTTGTAGAATCTTTTTTAAACTTTCCTCCTCCCAATTCCACAAAGAGATTTAAACCCGCTGTGGCTGTGCCCCAAAGCATACCAAATGCACCAAGAAGGTTTTCTCCGCTTAGCATATCCATTGCGGCGTTTCTTGAACCAATCGTGCTTCTTTCGAGCCTTTCGGCTTTGGCTTGATAATCCGTAATACTTCTGTGGCCCTCCACCGTTTGCATTTTTTGTTTTTCATCAAGGCCTGAAATCTCCAAATATTCGGATTCGCCGTACAAATCGATGTATATCATCGAAGCGTAACGATCGCCGTTTTTTACAATCATCTCCTCAAGAAGAGGCTTATTTTGATTGAAATATTTGTCTTTAAATTCCTTAATTTCGTTTATTCCAAGCTTTTTTATGATAAGGGCCCAGGCTCTAAGATTACTCGAAGGATCCACAATTTTTGTCGCCAAAATTTTGAAAATTTTGTCTTTTTTATCATCGCGCGGGGTTCCATCGAAGCTTAAATCGTACACAAAAGCCAAAGCCTCGCGAATATCCGCATCGCTGTGAATTATTTCAAGATAAGTTTTCAGCTCATCTTCAGCTTTAAGGAGCGCTTCGAGAGAGTTTTTTCCTCCGTTTTCCTTGATATCTTCGGCGAAATGTTCCGCAATCCCGGTTTGGCGCAGGTCTTCGAGATCCTCGC
>CAYODN010000057.1:0-7849 GCA_964402735.1 uncultured Candidatus Peribacteria bacterium
TTTCCCGGCCTCACAAATCCCGAAATTTCCGGCACAAGATTTTTAAATTCCTCGGCCACATTTTCCAAATACAAAATATCTTCTTCGGAAATTCTTAAAATATTTTCCGGATACTTAAATTCAAATCCGCAAAAACTCATAATTTTATATAAATCATCCAATGTTTTGTCCAGAAAATCCTCGATTTTTTTGCCAGCTTCAGAAGACCCACTAAATCCAGGCACAACTTCGCTTTTTGTCCAGCCCAAAAAAGCGGAAAGTTCATCAATATCACCAAGTAAATCAAAAAGGATATCGTCCTTTTTAAGCCGTTTTCCATTGAAAAGCCCGCTTGTTCCCGTATCACCCGTTTTTGTGGTAATTTTCATCGTTAAAGTATAAAATTATCCCGTCAAAAAATACCATGAGAACGACAAAATCAAAAACACAAATTGACGAAAAGCTCATAAAAGAGCTGAAAGATTTGAGTAAGGAAGTCCGATTACTCAAAAAAATGGAGTTTGTCAAAGTTTTGAAAAAACCCGGGCGCTACTTCGCGTATTCGTTTATTCACGGCCTACTTGTTGGCTTCGGATCGGTTATAGGAGCCACGGTTATCGTGGCGATTTTTATTTATTTTCTCACTCAAATAAGTTTCGTCCCTATCATTGGTGGATTCGTTCAAAACCTCCTGGACGAAATAAAGCCTCATATTGAGGACACGCTTGAACAAAACAACAATAACAATTACAATAACCTCCCCGAAGTCGTTCCCGAAGGAGATGATAGCTTCAAAACTCCGGTTTCCGCAGTGGTCCCCGAGTCCACTCAGGAAAATGCAAGCACGGAAAACGACACGGATAACAATTAATTACCAATTTTATGAACGATAAAAAATCCAAGATACTGGTTGGCGCATTTTTAGCCCTCTTCACTTTTGTTTCCATTGCATTGGTTCTTCCTTCTCAAGAAAACGAAAACACTTCCGACTCTCAAAAAATTTTTGAATACTCCGCCTCGGAGCCTCAAATTTCTTTCGGTGAAAAGAAGGCCGTGCTTATCGAATATTCCGACTTCCAGTGCCCTTACTGCGCTCTCGTAGATCTCACTATCCTTTCCCCGGTTATAGAAAAGCAAATTACGGGTGCTGCATTCGTTTTCAAACATTTACCTCTCAAAGGAATTCATTCCAACGCAGTTATTTCCGCAGTGGCATCAGAAGCCGCTCACCTTCAAGGAAAATTTTTCGAATTCAAAGAACTTCTATACAAAAACCAAGACGAGTGGAGCGCACTTTCAGACCCAAAGCCAACATTTATTGGATATGCCAAGTCAATCGGCCTTGATGAAACCAAGTTTGAGGCGGATTTGAATTCGAGCGCCTTACTTGAAAAAATCGAAAACGCATATACTTTCGCAACCGAAAACGGCCTAAATTCAACACCCACCCTTTTCTTAAACGGAAAACAAATAAAAGTGAAAACAGCCGAGGAGCTTGAATCCCTTATTTTGTCCGAACTTTCCGGTAAATAATATATCCGAAATAAATAAGCGAAATCGCGATTGGAAGAATGCTTAAGAGTTGGCCTTTGCTAAGGAAATAAATATCCGACTGCGCCACTCTGTCTTTGAAATATTCCACAAAAAATCGGCTTGTGAAATACATGAAAACAAATGAAAACAATAAAAAAAGTTTCGGCGCTTTTTTGTAAACCGTTTTATAAAGCACAAGCATGATTCCGAATATTGAAAACGCGATAAGCGATTCGTAAATTTGGCTCGGGTGTCTCGGAAAATCCTCTCCGAGTCTTTTAAAAATCACTCCAAAAGTACTGTGAGTTGGCTTTCCGTAAATCTCCGAATTGAAAAAATTTCCAAGCCTCACCATTCCGGCCGTAAGTGGAACCACCACGGAAACCAAGTCCACATATTTTGAAAAACTCACTTTTTTTATAAACACCCAAAGGGAATAAGCCACAAGAAGACCAATCGCCGCTCCATGACTCGCAAGTCCCCCGTTCCAAATTTTTAAAATTTCCGCTGGATTTTGGCTGAAATATTCGAAGTTGTAAAAAAGAATATGACCGGCGCGAGCGCCCACAAGAAGCCCCACAAAAAGGAAAACAACCAAACTGTCGAGATCTTTTAGTGGCAGAGATTCTTTTTTGAAAATCTGAAGAAGCACGGTGTAAGAAAGAAAAAGCCCAATCGCAAAAAACATTCCGTACCAACGGATTTCAAGAGGGCCAATCGAAAGCATAATGGGACTTAAGTCGTTTATAAAAGTCATTGTGTTTTTGTTTAAGTGTGAAGGGGGCAATTTCTTGCCCCCTCTTGAAAACGTGTGTCAACGTCGAATCTCCGGGAAGTAGGTAGCCATCGAGCCATCTCCAAGCCTCAGGCAGATGGGCTCACTACTACTGCATTTCGCCAACACTTTGGCGAGAAAGCAGAGAACGAGCATGGCCTCCTGAGAACAAATGCGATGGACGATCAACTCCTCATGTCTGTAAACGCTCATGTCTCCCTCCTTGGTCAACACGATCGGACTAAAGGAATCTTTCGACCACCGAAAGCCCTCAAGTCACAATTCAATTAAACGGTTTATCCTCTTCCCTGTCAAATAAAATCCCAAAATCCATCCCGAAAATTTCAAAAATTTTTCTTTAATTTTTCTTTGTGCTAAAATCCAAAAGTTTTCCGGAAATTTTTTTGAAAAACTAAGAATGAAAACTTTAAATTTTGTCACAATCGGCGGAGGCACGGGAAGTTTCACACTTTTAAAAGGTCTGAAAAATTACAAAATAAATATCACCGCAATAGTTTCCATGGCCGATGATGGTGGCTCCACAGGCCGTCTTCGCGATGATCTCGGAGTGCTTCCTCCCGGAGATGTTCGCCAATGCCTTGTTGCGCTTTCCGAACAATCAAAAGCCATTCGCGACCTTTTCAATTATCGCTTTAGTTCGGGCACGCTCGATGGTCACAATTTTGGAAACATTTTTCTCTCGGCCCTCGAAAAAACATCGGGCGGTTTTTCAAAAGGAGTTGAGCAAGCGATTAAAATTTTAAACGTAAAAGGGCGTGTGGTTCCCGTCACGGACGATGACGTGAATTTGTTCATTAAGCTTAAAAACGGCAAAAAAATCAAAGGACAAGACGAAATAAATCACAGTTTCGACATCGAAAAAATCGGTATCGAAAAGATTTATTTAAATCCTCCGGCTAGGGCAAACGAAAGCGCACTCAAGGCCATAAAAGAAGCCGATGTGATAGTGATTGGTCCCGGAAATCATTATTGCAGTATTATCCCGAATTTTCTTGTGCACGGTATTTCAAAAGCCATTCGCGAATCAAAAGCCTTAGTTGTTTACAACTGCAATTTAGTCAACAAAAAAGGCCACACGGAAAATTTCGATCTGGACGATTATGTATCTTCAATAAACGGATTTCTAGGCTCGGAAAGAATCGATTTTGTCACTTATAATACAAAAAAGCCCGCCGCAAATCTCGTTGAAAAATACGAAAGCAACAAAGAACTCCTTGTAAATTTTGACCCCGACAAAGTCTCAAATCGTTCTTACAAAATCATAAAATCCGATCTCCTTAGTCGCACTCGCACAAGTTATTCCAAATCGGACAAGCTCGCAGGCCTCAGGTCTTTTATCCGCCACGACTCCGACCGCCTCGCAAAGCTCCTCATAATGATCAGCGACCTCGACGAATACAAAAATCTGGTCAGGGAAATTGTTTAGAGAAAGCTACTGACTAAACTTCTAAATTGAATGAAAAAGAAGAAACATCCAGTGTTTCAATCCACCTTTTTAGTTAGCTTTCTGAGAATCCGCGAGTTGACCAAATTTAAATTGTGGTATATTTTTTAAAAAATAACTTAAAATAATATGAAAAAACTAATATCAACGCTATTTGTCTCATTTGTTTTTTTACTTTGTTCAACACCATTATATTCATTCAATGATGTAGCAACAACCCACCCGAACTATTCCGCAATTTCGGGCTTAAAAGATATGAATGTTATTTCAGGCTATCCAAAAACTAACAATTTTATGCCCGAAAAAAACATTTCTAGAGCGGAATTTGTCAAAATATTATTTTCTTACAATTACCCAAGCCTTGATTACTCCAGCGATTATATGAAAGGCCTAAAAAACTGTTTTCCGGATGTGAAAGAATCGTGGTATTCGCCTTATGTGTGTTTTTATAAGACACTGAACGTTGTAAAGGGAGATATTTATGGAAATTTTAATCCCGGTTCTCCGGTAAATTTTGCTGAAGCTTCCAAACTATTATCAATTTCGCTTTTGAACACTCACGGAGCCGATTTATACACTGACGAATTTTGGTATGCACCATATATAAATATTTTTTCTGTCTTGGATTTGGTTCCGAAAACACAGGATCCTTCTCACAATATTACTAGAGCGGAAGCCGTAGAAATGATTTGGAGAATTAAAAATTTAAGCAAAGAAAAGCTTGAAAAAAAATCAATCAGGCATATCTATAAAGAAAAAGATAATATTCTTCACGAGCTTGATATTTTATCGGATAATAAATATTTATATTATTATTACAAAGAAACGGATAATAAAAACAACCAAACAAGC
This sequence comes from uncultured Candidatus Peribacteria bacterium, assembly GCA_964402735.1. Lineage (GTDB taxonomy): Bacteria > Patescibacteriota > Gracilibacteria > UBA1369 > LOWO2-01-FULL-3 > JAVEWJ01. The sequence continues at coordinate 4,605 of CAYODN010000057.1, forward strand.
GTTTGGGTGAATCGATTTTTTTGGCAGGCTGATAATTTTAATTTTTTGGATTACGACACTGCCTTTTCCGACAATTTACTTTTCCTTTTTCTTACAGAAAAATGGTCTGGAAAAGGAGAAGCCTGGAAGCCGGTTTTTGTAATGTATGGAGTTGATGTTAAAAGTTTTGAGAAAATAAACGGATATTATAGTAAAGACAAAAATCATGTCTATTTTGTCCACGAAATTGCAAAAGGAGTAGATTTGAAAACTGTTGAAAAACTGGACGAAAACTCTTGTGTCAGCGATAAAAACGGAGTTTTTTGTCAAAATAAATTTGTGGAAGGAGCGGATCCGGATACCTTTGTTTTCGATTATTCCAATCGGTACGGTATAGATAAAAACAGTGTATACGATTTTAGCTTTGAGAAAATGGATCAAGCGGATAGAGACAGCTTCAAGATACTTCAATATGGATACGCTTATGATAAAGATCATTTATTTAAAGGACCTATAGCCTTTTCAATAAACAATTTGGACATCGATTTTTCCAAACTCATAATTTTATACGATAAAACAATTCAAAAACTATATTTTAGAGATGGTTTGAAGTGCTATATAGAAGAAGGTTTTTCTCTTGAAGAGTATGCTTGCCCGAACAACTAGTGTAGTTGTTCAAAATATAAATCTTGAACAACCAATCTCAAGGTTAAGCGACCTCGATGAATACAAAAATCTGGTGAAGGAAATTATCTAATCAATCTTTTTCTTTTCAATTTCTGCGAGACAGAAAATCATCAAAGCAAACAAGTCTTTAAGCTCTCTTTCGGACAAGCTCACTTTTTTTGATTTTTCATAAGTCTCGCAGTTGTTCTTTCGCTCTGGGCAATTTTTTCCCCGAAACTTTTTTATCAAGTAATTCATTCAATTTTTCGATCGATTCATCCAGAGAGTCTTTTCTTGTAAGAAAATAATATTTAACCAAGAAAACAAAAGTGGAAGTGCGATTCCCAAGCCCCTCGCATTCTTTTATCATTTCCAGCTCTTTGGATATTTTGTCATCAACTTTAAGTATCATTGTTTTCATAAAAATTAGGTTTGAAATATATATCTATTATATATTTAATATATCCAAAGGCAATATCTCAATCTTCAATACAATTAAAACACAAATACATTAAATATTCTTAAATTATTTCTGAAATAAATTTTAGAAATAGTCTAAAATTTACGCTCAAATCTTGAGAAAAACCCGTTTTTCTGCTAAAATTAAAGGATATAAAACACTCATGACAATTTTATCACCACAAGAAGAACCGAAAGAAATACTCCAAAATCCTCAGGCAAGTCCGGATCAAGAAACTGGCAACAATTTGGAAGTGTCAAGCCTTGAGGCCGAAACAAAAACACAAATCCTCTCTTTGTTGGACGATAATGAGCAAACACCCAAAACAAGCCTTTCCGAAGAAGAATTTCAAAGAGTAAGAACACTTACCCCAATTCTACAATTGGTCTTTTTTTCAAAATATCTTTTTGAAAAAAGAGCGGATTTGAAAATTTTGGAAAGCATTTCTTCGGAAAAAATAAGCCCGGAAGAAAAAGCCAGAAAAGCCATAGAGGAAATCCCGGTTTTAAAAACCACACTTTCAAGCCCAAAAATTAAAGATAAAGATCGGGAAGAAATAAACGAAGTATTGATCAAGTATTTCAACTCCCGTCTTTTGCAAGAGTCGCTAATGGATTCAAAAAGTGCAAAGACACAAGAGTTTATAAAGTCCTTGATAAAAAGTGAATTCAAAGTTGATTTTGAAGGAAAATTCGAGGTGCATGAAGGCTTTTGGACAAACAACAGCACTCTTGTCGTGGTGGACGATGATACCTGGCAAAAGATGGTCTTTGAGGAGTTGAAAAACGGAATCGACTTAACCGGCCTTACCTCTGCGATCGAGCCAAACATCGTTTTCATTTCTGAAACAAAATTCAATGCCCTGCACAAAGACTATTTGAATTATTATCTTCTTTGGCATGAAGAAACACATTCTGCGATGGCCTTGGTTAATTACAGAAAAAACACCCGGGAAAAAACGGAAAAAAACCTTGAGGATATCATTCGGGAAATTGATGAGGGAGAGATTACAAAAGAATTGATGGAAAAAATGTTAAACCAAAAAGTTCGCCAGCTATATGATCAAATGCTGGAGGAAATCTTGGCATATTCCACTGATCAGTTTTTGGAAAAAACGGCCAAACACACTTGGTCGAAAATTGAATCGAGTTACATTTTGCCTGTTGAAACAAAACTAAAAGATTTGATTTTAAAGCTTCACAGCGAAAATATTTTTGATGAAAACGAAAAAAACGAAGTCATGAATTTTTTTGAAACAAAAATGCGAATAGCTAAAAAAACAATGATAAAGGCCACTGAAATCGCTTATGGACTTCGAAATGCGAAAATTCAAGGGTATCTACAAATGCTTCTTCTCACACCAATTCAAAAATGGGGACAACTTTTTGAAAGACTCAAAAAAGAAAATCCCAATAAAAGAATTGAAAAAGACACTATTTCTGAAACAAATCTTCAAGAATAAAAAAAGCCCTTCACAAGGCCATTAATTTGATGGCGAAGCGGTTGGGATTCTTGCCCCGCTGCCCTACACAGCGTGACAAGGTGGAAATCTAACGAGATAACCACACAGTTTCATCGCCCCAAATGCGCGAAAAAGCCTCAGGTGGATTATTTGAAGACCTAGTTCCACGGATTTTAGTATCGGGATTTAACACAAATTCTTTAAGGCGTTCCCGTGTTCCAATATAAACTCCAACAATATCCGGTAAAAACTGGTTTACCGTTGGATCTATTATTATCTCTTGCCCATTTACCATCATAATTAAATAGTTGTGGTTTGCATCTTTTGTACGCGCAGCAACTAGTTTAACCACTAAATGGGGATACAGCTTATTTAAGACCTCTTTCAAGGAATTTGAATATTCTCCGCAATGGCCTCTTGTGTCTCCATTTCTAATCCGGGATTGTTGTTCCTCAGGTAAAGCATCTAAAGCTTTTTTCAGCATCAACCTAACCTCAGGCTCAAATTCAAATAAGTCTTTATTGCTCTCCATAATTGGCAATTTAAAAAGAACCAACTGTAGCACGAATGCTTTATTGTGTCAACATTATAGAGATTCGTATGGTATATAAATGGTGCAACGCGGTTATATTTAACATAAAGTTGGGGAATGTAATAAGATAGAGGTGAGAAACCTTT
>CAYODN010000058.1:0-7739 GCA_964402735.1 uncultured Candidatus Peribacteria bacterium
TTGAAGAACCATCATGGATTCCCCATATTTCAATGGTTTGTTAAACCTTTCGGACACAACCATAAAATCGCTTGGCGTATTTTTCACAAGTGTATCGAGCTGTGACAATAAATACGCTGTAGTCTTAAAATCAAATTGTTTTTTTGCAACTTTCATCTTCAAATCGAAAACTATTTTCGCGGTGTCCGCAAAAGATCTTTGAAGTGGAAAAGATTCGAAATAAGAGATCGCGGCTTCCAAAGTTTTTTGATCTAGTCCGGAATTTTCAAGCACTGAAAGTTCTTTCATTTCAGAAACGAAACCGCTCAAATCATATCTTGTTAAAGGCGACCTGATCGCCATAATTTTTCTATCATCCGGAAGAGCCACCGCGCAGTAATATTCATCCGAAAATTCATAAATTCCGCTTTCAACAAGATTACTTGTGCCGATAAGAAGCTCGTTTTTACTTTCCAAGCTACTCGTAGCCATAAGTTCTACAAATCTTTCCTCATACTCTTTTCGCTCAATTTCACGATCCACCTGAGGAGGTGAAACCTCTCTTTCACCGGCATTATCATAAGGATTCGGTCGTTTAGAAAAATGCTCCTTAAGCTGCTCAAGGCTTGGCATTTTATCCGGATCACGCCTCATTTCCCTGATTTTTTGAAGAACCAAATCCAAAGCATTAAAATCGGTATCCCTCTTAAACAAATATTTAAGTTGTCGCTCCACCATCTTAAGACCATCCATATCGATTCTTCCCCTTGAAAGAACGTCGGAAATCACCCTAAGTCTGGGCAAAGTATTTGAATCAAGACCATCGGTTTTTGCAAGAATCACTTTTTCAATCGCTTCATAAAGCTCCGATAACTCGGTTGTGTCATAATAAAAATCTGTAATCTCGGTAACATCGGATGCCTCAAGAATCTGAACATCATCCATTGAAAGCCCCTCTCGAAGTAAAAGTTGATTTAACGGATCAGCCGCCAACATTGATTTTTCGTTTATTTTGGCGCGAATATCTTCCTTATATTCATTATAAGTTTGCGAAACTTTAAGGATGGAAACATTCAACTTCTTAAGCAAAAATTCAAATTTCGGGTTGCTGATTTCTTTCAAAACCGCTTCCATTTGTTCAAAATAAGGAGCCACATCTTCAAAAGAAACATTCTCGGAATTTAGAAGTGAATTAATTTGATTAATGGAACTTCTATATTTTTGCATCTCCTCGGCATATTTCGCTTTATAATAAGCGTTTTTTACTTTCGGATTATCAAGAGTCAAATCACCCTCAAAACTTTCCTGAATTTTACCGCTTGTTTCTTTCGAATTTTCAGATGAAAATTTCGCTTCTTGCTCTTTTCGAAGTAGTATTTCCTCTTCAATTAACTCATTTTTTATTTCTTCGAGATATTCTTTACGAGCGCTGTCTTTTACGGCTTGATCCGGAGAATATCTGTATTCATAGTACCGAGCCACACTTTCCCATTCAAAAATAGTTGATACATAAAGCGGAGATGGACTCTTTGCGATTTTGGAAATTCGACTTCCAAGATCAATATAAATCTTTAAATCCCCCACATATTTTGTAAGCAGTTGATCGTATTTATCATGGAGCTCTCTTCGAAGTAAGGGATCCTGTATGTCCTCGATTCTGCCTCTGGCTTCTTTGAGTTGCAAATCGTAATTTTTGATAAGAACATCGAAAATTTCTTCATTTGAACGCCCCTCCGAAAGGAAAGAAATAATTTCACTTTGAATTTCAAATAGCTGGGCTTCATATACGCTATCCAAATAGGAAACAAATTTTGAAACGGGAACATTTCCATCCAAATACTCTTCGATTGCTGAAATATACTCAGATTCCGCTTTCAAATCGGCTTTAATCCTTCTCGACTTTGCACCTACAAAAAGTTTTTCAAGACCATGAAGGGATTCATGGCGAAGAAGATCGCCTTTTCCTTTATCTGAAAGGCTTTCATAATGACTTCTTCGAAGAACGGATATATTTCCCGGAGCGATTCCCTCAAATCCGATATCCAGATTAAATCCATTGTTTGAAGGATTTCCTCCTGAAAAATATTTATCAAAATCACTATCGGAAACCACCATAAATACATGACCCAAATTTCCCGAAGTGCCTGAGATAAACGACACATTCTCGGTCAAACCTCTAAAGTTCACATCATTTCCCGCTTTTGAAATTGAGGAATTGGATAAAGAATATTTCACAATCGCCTCTTTCAAACGAGCCTGCACATCCGGATCTATGAGCACTTTCTGCGTAAGTTCAAATTGTTTCAAATAAAGCTCAAAATAAGATGTCGCAAAATTTTCTTCTTCCTGCGATAAATTCAAATCAAAACTTTGAATCAAATCCGAAACACTTTTTCTACCATATAATACTTCCCTAAGTGTATTCGCATTCACTTCCGAAACCTTATCAATTATGCGCGATTTCGCTTCCAGTTTCTCTTGTTCAACAAAACCTTCTCTAGATGTAATTATCTCATCGTTTTCGGAAATTTTCGTGTCTTCTCGAAGAGTATGTTCCACACTTATTACAGGTGAGCTTTCGTCATAAATTTTTTGATCCTTGGAAAGATTGTGTTCAACAGATTTCACCTCACCGGTAGGGAAAGGGCTTCTTGTTTTCTGCGTATCAGCGGAAGAATCCGGATTTGTTTCCTCAATTTTTTGATCTTTCAAAAGGCCATACTCTACCGATTTCACTTCGCCCGTGGGAAAAATACTCTCTCTTTTTCCGGGCCCCACCTGCGCGGAGGATCTGATTTGATCCTGTAAATCAGCAAAGTTTATATACTGCGCCTGCGGAGATTTGGGAGTGGTTTTTTCAAGCACAAGCCCGTTTCTGGAAAGCACAGTCAAAGAAGCTTGGCCGTTTTCATCAAAATAAATTTCAAAATGCTGACCAGAAACGCCCTGATTTCGAGAACCTGTTTCAAGAATTTTCGTACCCGGCGAAGTATTCACAAGATCACTTCCCACAATAAGCCGCTCACCTCTTGCAATTTGAAGTTTTTTTCCATCCACACCTTCAATATAAAGCAATCTCGAATTCGAAGCTCTCGTAATAACTATTTGAGACATCCTACCGAAAGATATCGAAACAAGACCATTATTTAAATTCAAATAAGCCGTTTCGCCCACTTTCATTTCTTGCTCTGCCACTTCAAAATTTCCATTTTTTTGGAGAGCAAATTCTTGAACAACACTACTGCTTCTAAGTTTTGCAATTTCTTCTTTATCTTCAAGGACTTCATTTCTTTCCACCCTTCGCACTCTTTCTTTAGCTGAAAGAGACGCCAAAAATTTTTGTCTTTCGGGCGACACATTTTGAGCACTTTGCATCTTAAGAGCATCTTGTTTTGCATAATCAAAACCCAAAATTTCACCGTTTACACCCATAATAGGTGTGGCGTTTTGAAGCATCTCGTCATAATTAATTCCCAAATCTTTCCTTCTTTCGCCTTCGATTTTTGAAGCTTGAAATTTAGGGATATACTCTCCAAAAGACAAATCCGCCCCATTCATATTTGTAAAATGAACACTTCCATCTTTTTTGTAATGCACCAAAATCGTTTTTTGATAAACAAAAACCTCACCCGGACCAATCATTTGATTTACGCCGTCATTCGATTGAATTATCAAATGTGATTTTTCCTTACTCGGGATCACCTGAAGAATTTTCTCTCCGTTTTCAATCGTATAAACCGAATTACCCGGAACAACCTCAATCGGAAAATCCTTATCAAAAGGCACAAGATCAGAAACCTGAGCAAAATCACTATTTACCCTGATATCGGAAAATCCGTAATTTAAGATATCCGAAACTTGAGCATTCTCCTCCTCAAAAGCATTCCTTTCATAACGCATAGCACTCGAAGCGGCAGCTCGAATCGACTGGTTTTCGGGAGATTCTTCATTTTCAATCACACCCGACTCCGATTTCATAGACTCGACAATTTGAGCAAATTGAAGATTTCCCGGACTTGTTTTATCCGCACTTGAATAAACTTTCGTCGAATCCGCCTGTGCATTTTTTGCATTTCCATTATTTGTAACACTTGCTTCCGAAGCAAGATTTTGAGTTTGTTCAAGACCGGAAACAACGGTATTCGCGGTATTTATTTCACTCGAAGCCTCGCGCGACAATCGAAGATCTGCCTCGGAAAGAACACCCTGGTTTGTTTCATCCATGTTCCCGGAATTTTCGACACCAACTTGACTTTTGGCTGACACAGAAGAAGATCCAACCATCGTACCAACAACTTTTTCATCTCTATTCGATTCAAACTTCCCAAAACTATTCAATGATACGGAAGAAGAATCAGTCACTTTGGTTTTATTACCCTTATCCAATTCCGCCTTATATTCCGATAGTTTTTTAAAATCATTCGACACACGAACTTGCCCATTAAATTTCTCATCGACGAAAACTTCCAACAACCCGTAATCCAAAAAATATAAGACCACCCCTTCTTCAATTTTACGACCATTAATATTTCGATTTAAAACTAAGGGATTCGGATTTCCATCCATATATATGCGATATTCTTTCCCAAAATTCACAATGGTATAATTTTTCTGAGAAAATTTATTATCGAATAATGAAATATGCAGAGGGGCATTATCATCCAATTTAATGATTTTTTCTCCAACAATTGGAGTTTCAAAACTGTTTTCTTCAACCGGACTCCAAGGTAAACGGACATCAGTGTTCGTAAGCAATCCATTAATTAAAAAGGAAATCTCGTGTTGGTTCAATAAATTTCGAGTAGTTTTAATATCGGTATAATCAGAAAAAACACGAATCATTTTTTCTTTTCTTTGGGCAAGTATTTTCTCCTTTTCTTTAAAGAGATTTTTTTTTGCTTTGTCTTCTTCTTTTTGTTCTTTGCTTTTTGTTTTTTTTGCTTCTGTATTTGCTTCTTTATTTGCTTTTTCTTTGTCTTTATCTGTGGCTTCGGCTTCGGCTTTGGCTTTGGCTATATCATTTTTTATTTTTTGTATTTCTTCTTGATAAGCAACATCACGAAAACTTGTATCATACCTCAAAGACAAATTATTACCATTATTAGCCAAAATCAAATCGCTTCCGTAAGGCAAAGAATAATAATCAGGAATTTGTGATAATTTAATTTGTTGTCCATCTTCCAACACCGCACTAAGAATCTGATCATTATTCACATACTTATAAATCATCTTTTTCCCATTTTCCGACTTAATAAACATAACACCATCTTCCTCGGCATCACCCAAAGAAACATACAAAAACTCACCTTCATTCATCGAAAAATCCCTAAAATTACCCATTTGTTCTTCTTCAGATAAGCTCGTATTATTTTCGGACAAAAAGTCTCCCCAATACTTTCGTTCTGTTGCAAATCGAGAATCCATATTATCATTTCGCTCTACTAACTCTGATGAAACCGGTTCTTCAAAGTTTTGGGATTTTTCAGAAGTAACGAGTGAAATTTCACTATTAGAATCTTGTCTTGCTTCAAAGAATATTTTTCTTTTATTAGAATCTTCATTGTAATCATATTGTAAACGGAAATAATTTCCATTTTTGATAAATACCCGTTCTTTTGAAGAGTAATTAGCGTTTGTGCCAACTATTACCTGATCTAGATTCTGAAATTTTACAGTTTCACCATCAAAAATCACTCGATAAAGCTCTTTTTCGCTACCAAGAACAATATATTTTTCTTGATCTTTCGATAACAAAAAGGCTTGATCTACCGATTTTACTTTTGACTCTTCAGAATTCGCGGAAGTTTCAGCATCCGAATCTTTTTGTTTTTCACTATCAATATCATAAGATTCACCGGAAACAATCATTCCAATATTAACAGAAACCGTATCCCCTTCCCTTTTTATGCTTGCCTTATAAGCGGATTCATTTATAGAATTTTGTGATTCAGAGTTGAAAGCACCTTTGTTAAAAACATCATAACCACCAAGCCTCAAAGCATTGCCAGCGGATGGAATATCGGCAAATAAAGTATCTTCGGAAACAGAAACAACACGTTCCGCAAGAACTTCGTTTGAACCAGAGATAACAAAAAGAGAGGAATCCACAGTCAATACTCTATAAGTCTCACCATCTATCGTAAGAAAATTTTCTGCACCAGGATTAATCTCATAAAGATACCCCGCACTCATCCTTAAATCCGATAGTTTTATTGCCTCCAAGAATTCAGTGCTCCCTTTTGAAGATTTTAAAATTTTTCCATAATTTATTACATCACCGAAATCAAATGATTTCAAATTCGCAATACTAATAAACAAATCAAACTCCCGATCTGTTTTTGTGTTTTTTATCTCCGCCAAAACGGAAAAAAGTTTCTTAAATTTTTCAAAATCATTATTTGCCAAATGAGAAATTTCACTGAATTTCTTAAGCAAAACAAAATCTCGCCCGTTTGGATTATTTTCTATAAAATCTGAAATTTGTTTAACATATTCGATATTTCCCACAAAAAGCTTTGGTGCAAGAATCATCGGCATCACAAAAATCTCGCCTTTCTTGGATAAACGAATCACTTCCTCCGAAAATAATTTCATCTTCTCAAGGTCATTGCCATAAGCCACTTTTAAAGCACTAAGTACCTCAACGGCAAAAGGCCCTCCGTTTTTCTCCGTATTAACGACAATCCTCACCACTTCTTTCGCACGCGCCATATCACCCGAAACCATATCGGAATTAAGATGAATCGCGTCGCGCATATGTTTTGGTAGATCCGACACTTTATATACCGTGGAAGTATCAGGAAGCATTTCCTCCGATGTTAAAGGTACCTCCTCGGATTTTTCTTCGGACTCTGCGGTTGAGGAAATCATTTCCTCCGATGTTAAAGGTACCTCCTCGGATTTTTCTTCGGACTCTGAGGTGGAGGAAATCATTTCCTCCGTTGTCAAAGGGGCCTCCTCGGATTTTTCTTCGGACTCAAGAACAAGCTCAGGCGCAAGCACCACAGAAGGTTCTATTGTTTCAATAGGTTTTTTTGTATCTAAAATCTCTGCTTCACCTGCATTAAAATTCTTTGCTTGTTTAAAAATAATCGGCTCGGAAAGTCCCGGCACATAAAAAGAAAACTCTCCACTTGCTGGATCCATCGCCAAACTATAGTCTTCGTTTTTCAGCTTAAATTCATTTTCCAATTTTGCCTGAAAATCGCCGGCACTGCCTTCAAACATAAAATCTCCGGAAGCGGATACTTTAAGTCCGAAATTTTTAGCATCAATACCGGCAACCGCCAAGTCCACATTCACACCTCCCGAAGAGTTCACTGAAGCCAAAAAGAATTCAGTACAAGATCTTACAAAACCAACAGCCTCGGGAGATGCACCGGCTTTTTCCAAACCAAGTGACACCGCCGAAGGAATTATTTCTTCCATTCCTTCCTCCACAAATTCCACACCAAAATGAAAAGCTTGATTCTTAATTAAACGAAAGGCACTACCCACCAAACCTTTTTTAGTTGCTTCTCTCAAAACATTAACACCCACTTTCGAAGAAGCGGAGAGCACCTCACCCGGAGAAGCGATGGGCCTAAAGACATCTACAGCCTTAAGTCCATATTTGCCCAATTGATTCGAAAAAGAACCGACACCTCGAACAAGTCTCGAACTTGAGCTTGCCAATCGAGAAACGGTCGCCATTTTTCCAAGTACTTTCACCGCTCCAAGACATCCACCTTGATACACGGCATTTCGCAAAAAATCATTTC
>CAYODN010000059.1:0-7703 GCA_964402735.1 uncultured Candidatus Peribacteria bacterium
AGAGGGCTTATACTTTTTATACAAATGCTCATCAAAATTTGCTCGATCGATACGGAATAAAGACGAGAACTGAAACTTTTCTCGGAGAAAGCCAAAAGGATTTGCTTGTTACTCCAAGAAGAACAAGTATCGATTATGATATGGGAGAGCCTGTTCGCATGTCGTCGTTTTTAAATAGTCCGGTGGCTTATTCCGGCAGTTCTTATTATAAAGATCCAACTGAAAAGAAAGTGCTCGGTGTTACTTATAATACGCGCGAAGGTTATTTGAGAACGGCAAAAATCGATCAAAAAGGCTATCAAAAGGGCTATATTGAAAGTATGCAGGAAAAAGAGGAATCGGTTGGCTCTTCAAATACCGATAATTCCGAAAATGCCGTGGAGGATAAAAATAATGCCGATAATTTCTTTTACGGCCCGCAAAAGGGATATATAGAGGCGTATACTGATAAATACGGTAGTGCACCAAAGCCTTATTCCGGAAATTATATTAAAGATAACGAGGAGCAGAGCGGAAATACCGCGAGTGCGTTTTATTCCTCAAACAATTATCTTTCGGAACTTCCAAACGGACGATCTTCCGAGGGGGCGAAAAACTATTTGGAATCGCTTTCGGATGAGGAAGTAAATTTTCAAAAAGGTTATTTGGAAAATACTTTTGTAAGTGATTTTGGAGATGACGGAGTTTTTAATGAAGGAAATTGGCAAAGAAAAGGTTCTTATTTGGATAATGTTGCGTGGACTTCTCCTCAAAGCGGATACTTGGAAAATTTGGGATACACGGCTCCGGCTTCGAAGGGATACATTGAAAGTATGGCTGTGTTTGGACAAAGTCCGAATATTTCAACTTATGGTTTTTAATTTTTTGTGATAAATTTCATAAGGATTTCTAACAAAATTCTTATGAAAATATCTTTGGATGGTATCGATTTCGGTAAAGAAATTCCCGATATTTGTACTTGCGATGGAAAAGATGTAATTCCTGTTGTAAGGATTTTTGATGTGCCTAAAGAAGCTAAAAGTTTGTCTTTAATCGTGGAAGATCCGGATGCTCCAAACGGCGATTTTGTGCATTTTATTTTGGTAAATATTCCTGTTTCCACTTCGGAGATTTCACAAGAATCTTTGCTCACCTCGGCGATTTCTTTGAAAAATGATTTTGGAGTAAACGGCTACAAAGGGCCTTGTCCGCCTTCGGGTGTGCATCGCTATTTTTTTAAACTTTTTGCAATTGATGGAGTTCTTTCTTTAAATGAAAATAACGATAAAGTTGATTTTCGGAATTCCATTTTGGGTCGCGTAATTTCAGATACTTCTACGATGGCCACTTATTCTCGTTCGAAGTAGGTATTTAAAAAATCTTTTGTTTTGTTTGACTTGTTTTTTGGTTGTTTGATAAGGTTTAGTCTTAGCTTAATGTATTTGGAATGAGAAGGTTTCAAACTAAAGTTTTAAAAATATTTTTGGGGATTTTTGCGGCGATTTTTTATTTCGCTATTATTTCCGTGTTTATGTTTTTTGCTATAGATAGCGGACTTCCCGATGTGGCGGATGTGGGTGTTTTGAAAAACAAACTTTCTTCTTCGATTTATGACAGTAAAGGAAATGTTCTTTATACGATTTTTGAAGGGGAAAACAGGGAAAAGGCTAGGCTTTCCGAGGTTTCAAAATATCTTATCGATGCAACGATAGCAGCCGAGGATGAGAATTTTTGGAATCATCACGGTATAGATATTAAGGGTATTTCAAGAGCAGTGATGTCTAATTTTTTTGGAGTGGGTGTTCCTTCCGGTGGGTCTACAATTACCCAGCAATACGCGAAAAACGCCATTTTGAGTTCCGAAAAAACTTTTGAGAGAAAAATAAAAGAGGCTGTAGTCGCTCTAAAACTGGAATTCAATTATTCAAAAGAGGAGATCTTGGAATTTTATTTAAATGAAATTCCATACGGCAACAATGCTTTTGGAATCAAGCGTGCGGCCAAACAATATTTTGATACAACAACCGCTCATCTTACTTTAGCTCAAAGTGTTGTTTTAGCGTCGCTTCCAAAGGCTCCCAGCACTTTTAATCCTTACTCGGAAAATTTACACTCAAGGCTTGTTGTTGATTTGGACAACGATGCCTTTTTCGGGCGTGAAATTCTTCGACAGAAAGACCTTTTCGAAAACGAATATGTGACGGGGCTTCTCGGTGCAAATGTGAAAATTTCCGATGAAAAATCCGTGTGGATTTCTGGAAGAGCTGATTTTATTTTGGATAAAATGTATGAAAACGGTCTTATTAATTTAGCTGAACGAACTAAGGCTTTGGAGGAGCTTTCAACAATTTCTTTTCAGAAATATTTCGAGGAAATTAAGTATCCGCATTTTGTATTTTATGTGATGTCGGAGCTTGAAAAGATTTATGGAAGCGATTTTCTTAGAACCGGAGGACTCCAAATTCATACAAGTATAGATCCGGATATTCAAAACTTTGTGGAAAAATTGGCTGCGGAAAGACGAAATCTAATTCTTAGAACTGCCGGAGCCGATAATATGGCGATTTTATCAGTTCGGGCAAAAACCGGTGAAATTCTTGCCATGCTCGGTTCTTTTGATTTTTTCGATGAAAAAATCGATGGAAAGGTGAATGTGGTTTTTCGGCCGAGGCAACCGGGTTCTTCATTTAAACCTTTTGTTTATGCAAAAGCTTTTTTAAACGGACTCTCACCTTCGAGCAGAATTTACGACACCCCGATGAAAATCGCATCGAAGTATCCTCAAAATTTTGATGGAAATTTTCGGGGCGAAATGAGTGTGAGGCTTGCTCTGGGGCAATCTCGTAATATTCCGGCAATTCGCGCTTATTATTTGGGGGGCGAGGAGAAGGAAATTAAATCTTTTGTGAAAAACTTGGGAATCAATTCTTTAAAAGATGATGTGGACTATGGTTATCCTCTTGCGATCGGTTCGGGGGAGGTGAGTCTTTTTGAGATGGTGTCCGCTTACAGTGTGTTTGCAAATAACGGAGAAAGGGTTCCGGTTTCAGGAATAAATTATATAAGTGATAGCGATGGAAATGTTATTTATCAGAGAAAATCCACTTCTTTGGGAACGGTTCTTGATCCGGCGATCGCGTTTTTAATAAACAATATTTTATCTGACAGATCTTCTTCCATCGGGGGAAATTTGTTTGTTCCCGGAAAAATTACTGCTGCGAAAAGCGGAACAAGTACCAAAAGATCAAAAGGATATGGAGCGGTTCGTCCCGGTGATTTGTGGACTCTTGGCTATAGTCCGAGTTATGTAACGGGTGTTTGGATTGGAAACACCGACGGACGAGGGCTAAATTTTTCCGCGGAGGCTTATTACACCGCCAGTCCTGTGTTTTCTTTGGTGATGAGGGAGCTTATGAAGAATCAAGCGCTTGAGCCTTTTTCCGTGCCTTCAGGTATTCTTCCTATTTGGGTCAGTAAAAAATCGGGACTTCTTCCGGCAAAAGAAACTCCGAAAAACGAGAGAATACTTGAGTATTTTGCCAAAGATTATTTTGTGCAAAAGGTGAGAGAGATTTATAAGGAGCCAAAAATCGCTTTGGAAAAAGAGGAAAAACTTTAGAATAAAAAACGGTCGCCATAGGCGTCCGCTTTTTTACCAGTTTGTGTCATCGTCTTCTTCTTCAATCGTTTCATCCATTTCATCATCCTCCGTGTCTCTTCCATATATTTTGCATTCGCATTCACATATGGCTTCTCCGCAATAATCACAATCCGGGCAATTATTGCCACAACTACAGAGATTTTCCATTTTCTGAAAATTACCGAATAAAAAGATTTATCTACATGGTCCGCATCCGCAGTTGCATCCTTTGCAACTACTTCCTGCAACTATCTTTTTTTTTTAGTTACCGGTTTTTTTGCAACCGTCTTTCTAGCTGAAGCTTTCAAAGCAACTGTTCTTTTTTTAGTAACAGGTTTTTTGCTTTTTGGAGCTCTCATCGCTTTTTTAGCAGGTGTTTTAGCTTTTTTAGCGAGCTTTTTTGGAGCGGGCTTTTTAGCTTTTGTGGCGGGCTTTTTTGGAGCCGCTTTTGCAGCTTTTTTGGCTGGCATAGTGTTTTAGGTTATGAGGTTTAAAACAATTCTTATTATCTATTGTTTTAAATAAAAATCAATAAAAAAATAGCAAAAATAATTTTTTTTTGTTATAATGTGGAAAAACTAAATCTTAAATTTTGATTAAAACAAGCCCAAAAAAGACCCTTATCGTTTTGTTTTTTATTTTTTCTTTTGTGAAAATATTTTTTTCAATTTTTTTAAACGGTCCCACAACTTTTCCCGACGAGGCTTGTTTTGCGCTTAAAGCAATGGATTTCGTCGATCACTTTTCTTTTCGTTCTTGTGAAGAAGTGAGTGGTTTTGACTCCGGAGGAGAATTTCCTCTTTATATTTTCTTCATTTCACCGATCTATTTTTTCCTCAGAGGAAAGGCAAGTTTCTTTGCTTTGATGATTTTTCAATCACTAATTTCAGCTTCGTTAATTTTTCCGCTTTTTAAAATTTTAAAAAAATTCTTCGCAAAAAATTCCACCGCGATTTTGTTGTCGTCCGTTTTGCTCTTTGTACCGCAGATATTCGCATATGAAAAAACTATGATGAGTGAATTTTTATTTATCGTTTTGGCGATTTGGTTTTTAAATTTTTATATTTATTCCTTTGGAAAAAAATATTTGAAGAATAAAATTTTGGCTTATTTATTCAGTATTCTGTGTGCTCTTACAAGGCCTTTCGGTTTTATTTTTCCGATGGCTGTTTTTGTAAATGAACTTATCGTTTATAAAAAGAAAAAATTCATTTTGATTTTGATACTCACAATTTTGGCTTCGGTTGGTCTTCTATTTGTTTTTACCGGAGAAGGACTTTTGAAACTTGGAGAAAAATTTTCTTCTCTTCTTGTTCTTTCAAATTATAAATTTATTTTGATTTCAATCATCAATCAAATAAATAGTTTTAGCATTGTGGCCTTTCTTATGCCTGTTTTTGTGTTTTTTGTTTTTATGAAAAAGAAAGATTTAAAACCTTGGAATAATATAAAATGGTTTTTTGCAGTTTTTATTTTTCTTAATTTCTTAATGAGTGCGCAGCATATTTATGGATATTATCTTGAAGGCAGAGAGCTTAATTTGCTCTCCAGATACGTGTTTTTGTCGAGTTTCTTTTTGATTTTTTCCTCATTTGTTTTTCTCACAAAATATAAAAAAATTAAGATAAAATTTTTGGATATCGTTTTGTTTTTTATTTTGATTTTGAGTTTTTTCTTTTTAAGCGAGGAGGGAAAACGAGTTCAGAATGTCGACATTTCCGCTTTCTATAGAGTCTTTGCGGATGAAAACAGACGAACCGTTTTCATGTATATTTTAAAGTATCCACTTCTTATTTCTTATTTGTCACTTTTTTATTTGTTTTTGAAAAACAAATTTATTTGGGTGAGAAATATTTTAATCGCGCTTTTGATCGTCGTATCAATTTTTTCCATACGCACAATTTCGCAAGTGCCTTGGGATACTTCTCTTACAAACTATATTATCGAGCATCCGGGAATCAGTATCGATTATATTGTAACCACGGAGAAAAAGGATTTGATGCATTTTTGGAAGTTTATGGCCTACGATAATTATGAGATAAATTCCGTAAGAAATTTATCGGAAACGGAGCTTTTGGTGGATGTGGCGAATTTGAAAGGGGATGTTATTATTTCCTTTTTTGATTTGCCGGGACTTGAAATTTTGGGTAGTAGTATTAAAAATGGTACCGAGTATAAACTTTATAAAGCCAAGTAAATGCATAGATTTTTTTTGGATAATTCAAGTCTTGGGAAAGGCGAGCTTACAATAGAAAACGAGGATCTAGTTTATCAGATTTTTAAGGTTTTGAGGTTTCGTGTGGGTGAAGAATTGATGCTTTTTAATGGAAGCGGAAAAAATTATGTTTATAGAATTTCAGATCTGAATAAAAAAACTGTTCGAGTTGAGTTTGTGGAAATGATTGAAAATAACGCCTATCCTAAGCGAAAAATTCGATTATTTTTTTCCATGACCAAGTCTATGGAGAAGATGGAATTTGTGCTTCAAAAATGTACGGAAATCGGTGTCGTGGAGTTTTTTCCTTTGATTAGTCAAAGAAGCGAGAGGCGGGTTCTGGAGAAGAAAGAGCGTCTTTATCGCATTCTTAAGGAGGCTACCGAGCAATGTGGAGGAGATGAAATTCCTTTACTACATGAAGAAATATCCTTTTCGAATGCACTGGCTTTAAATGAATTTTCGGAAAAGAGATTTATTGCGCAATTGGGAGGTGAAGAAATCGATTTAAACAACTTTGAAAATCTTCAAAATATTGATCTTTTTATCGGTCCGGAAGGTGGATTTTCCGATGAAGAATGCGCTTTGGCCGAAGAGTTTGGGCTTATTTCCTTTAGTTTTGGCAAAAGGGTGCTTCGTGCGGAAACGGCTTGCGTGGTGTTTTCCGGGCTTTTTATGAGTTAATAAGGCTTTTTTGTTTTCTTGATGAAACCGCAAAAATGTGGTATTATAAATGGATTTCAAAAATAAAAATAAAATCCATGAAAAAATTTTTACCGCTTGTTTTGATAGCTTTTGCTCTCTGTATTTTTAATTTCGGTCGTGAAAATGTGAGTTTTGCGGTGGATTTGGACAGTATAAGAGAGGATCTTCGTTTGTATTTGCCAATGGACGATGATGTATTTGATTATAGCGGTTTTGCCAATCACGGTACGAATTTCTCCGGTGTTTTTGTCCCCGGGAAGGTTGGGTCCGCTATTAGTTTAACCGCTCCAAATGCTTATGTGGCTGTTAGAAAAACAGATGTTTTTAATTCAACATTTTTAAATAATGACTTTTCAATCTCTTTTTGGGGCACTCTTTATGCAAATTCCGATTTTGCGATTTTTTCGCAAAGCCCCTATAGCGGAATCGCTTTGAAGTTTATTTTAGGAGTTTTTAACGGTGGATCCGCTTTGGGACTTCATGGTTGGACATCAACACCTTCTTTATATGAGTTTAAATTGCCTTTATATAATTTTGCTCCCGAAGCGGGCCTTCAACATTATGTTCTTATCAGGAGCGGTAACGATTTCAGCCTTTATCGAAATGGTGTTTTTGTGTCTACTGTAAGTCATTCTTTGGCTATCGGAATTGTTGAGTATAATTTTGAATTGGGTCGAGCCGAAAGTTCTATGTATTACAAAAACTCTTTGGATGAGTTTGCGCTTTGGAATAGAGCTCTTAGTACAGACGAAATCGCTTATTTGTATAATTCGGGAAACGGAGTGTCCTTGAAAAAAATTTCCACTTATTCCGGTAGCGGAACTGCTATTGATCCTTATATCATTACAACTTGCCAGCAGCTTCAAGATATGAATTATTTTGTTTCTTCACATTTTATTTTGGGCAATGATATTGATTGTTCCGATACCGTTAATTGGCATATGGGAATGGGTTTTACTCCTATAGGACAAGGATTTAATACGTTCACCGGATCTTTTGATGGTAAAGGTTTTGAAATCAATGGACTATATTTGGATAGAAATGACTTTAACGGAATCGGTCTTTTCGGAGTTACGCAGAATTCCGTTTTGAAGAATGTGTTTTTAACGGATGTAACGATTTATTCGACTTATAGAATTTACGTTGGTGCGCTTGTCGGAAGGG
>CAYODN010000060.1:0-7691 GCA_964402735.1 uncultured Candidatus Peribacteria bacterium
AAGCGTCGGAAGGAAAGCTACAGCCAAAATACCGATTATGGTAATGACTATAAGTAGCTCAATTAATGTAAAACCTTTTTTCATATTAATAAAAAATTAAATTACTCAACTAAAATGGAATAACAAGCATCATCGTCTTCGGTTGGCTTCGTTTTGTCTATTGGATTAGCTGCAAGCTCTGAACAAGTTGCATTTCCATTATCTTTATTCTCCACTTTTGTATAAAGACCGAATTGATAGCCGGTTACTTCGGTTGAATCCAAATATACATAAGTTCCACAATCGGCACCAATTGAACCAATATCATAATTATCTGCTTCTGGAGTTGGCGATGGATCCTCAGGATAAGCCCCACCCAAAGCGCTTAGATATTTATAAAAGGGACCTTCACTTCCGGGAGTTCCATCGTAAGCATCAGCATTTAGACAAGCACTTGAAGCTGGAAAAGGCTCGTTCTCCAAATCCGCATTCACCATTACTTTCTGAAGTTTTTGAAGGTCTGCGATTCTTTGAGTATCGCGTCCCTTTGCAGGAGCCCCGAGAAGTGTCGGAAGGAAAGCCACTGCGAGGATACCGATGATCGTAATTACGATCAAGAGTTCGATCAGCGTAAAGCCTTTTCGGTTTTTACACATTTTTCTTAGGTTAAATGTTAAATAAATATGATGAGGTAATTATCGTAGTTCTCTCTCCAAAACCACGAGAATTTACGAAAAAATTATAATGATACCCCCTCGGAAGCACAAGCCAATCCCACCCCAAAAACGCCCAGTTTAAGGCAAAAATCCGACTACTCAAGCCCCACAAGTCCTCAACTCTAAGCCCCAAACCCCCTCAAAAAACCTTTCCTTGACAAAATACCTCAAGGTTTTCTGTTTCATCCAATCTTCCTCAAAGTGACAAAATCGAATAACAAGCATCATCGTTCGACGTGGGCCTCGTTGTGTCTACTGGATCTATCTCGAGTGCTGAACATTTTGAATTCCCATTCCCTTTATTCTCTACTTTTGTATAAAGTCCGAATTCATAGTCCGTAGATGGGGCAGCATAATAGATATAATTACTACAATCAACAACACTTCCAACCGAAAAAGTCACTGGCGATGGATCCTGAGGATAAGTTCCACCCAATGCGCCAAGGTATTTATTAAATGGCGCATTTTCCGCAAAGGCAGTCGCATCCAAACAAGTACTTTGGGTCGGAAAATCCTCGACTTCCAAATAGGCATTTACCATTACTTTTTGAAGTTTTTGAAGGTCAGATATTCTTTGAACATCTCGTCCTTTTTGGGGAGCCCCGAGAAAGGCTGGTAAAGCGGAAAATAAAATAGTAAACACGATTAACGGTTCAACAAGTGTAAAGCCTTTTCGATTTTTAAGCATTATTTCGAGATTATAATAATAAGTATATACGAAAAAATTATAACGATACTCTATTCGCAACACAAGCCGGCCAATTCCCCCCACTATATCCGACCCGCATCCACCACTATCTCCTTAACCACCTTCCTGATAATTACGAAAAAACGCTATTAAAAGCCATCGCCCCAGAGTTGCATTTGTCAAAATTAAAAAAATATTTTCAATTAACAAATTGGCTAATTTCCTAATTTATTATTTCGTGAAAATAATTTTTATTTATATTGCCAATATTTTGTATTTTATATTAATGAATTATTTCATGGGCTATTGTCTCGTTGGCGTTTTTGATATCTTTGCTTTTTCCCACTCTTAAATTAATTATATCCGGATACTTAAATTGACCTTCTGGTCCGTATAATGAAAGGTTGCAAAAATATTTATCTTTTACATCTAAATTTAATTTTTTCAAAATTGTAAAAAATTCTTTTTCAATTTTTCCCCAATTGTGTTTTACAGTCACTCTTTTTACTTGATAAGAATCTCTGAAATAAATTCTCTTTAATTCAGTGTCCAATTTTCTGAGAAAAAGTTTTTTGTTCCTTTCGCTGGATTTATAGATCTCGTTATAAAATTCAGGCAATTCCAAAGGAAAATCATTATTAATAAACCATTGATATTCATCATAGATATTAAGTAACTTTTCTTTTTCTTTATTTTTTGAAAATAAAAATT
The DNA here is from genome assembly GCA_964402735.1 of uncultured Candidatus Peribacteria bacterium. Lineage (GTDB taxonomy): Bacteria > Patescibacteriota > Gracilibacteria > UBA1369 > LOWO2-01-FULL-3 > JAVEWJ01. The sequence goes on from CAYODN010000060.1 coordinate 2,095, forward strand.
TTAATCTCATACTACATATTATAACACAAAATATTTTTCTCGATTTGCAAGAAATTTCAAATTTTTACCCTTGCAAAAGTGGTGAGTTTTTGATACACTTGATTTGCAAAATAATCAATACCAATGACCGAAAAAGACCTTAAAATACACAAGGAGTTTTCCGCTTTGGGAAAATCGAGAAGGGAATGCACAAATGCACTTCTATCCCTTCTTCCTGAAATCGATCGCGATAAAATTTGGCAAAAAGCGGGATTTTCTTCCATATATGAATACGCACTTCGTTTGGCAGGGCTTTCCACAAGGCTTGTGAATAAAGCCCTTAAAATAGACCAAAAACTTGCCGAGATGCCGGAGCTTAAATCACTCATTAAATCACAGGGCCTTTCAAAAATCGAAATAATCAGTCGTGTGGCATCTAAAGATACTGAAAAATTTTGGTGCGAAAAAGCCCGCACAATGACGAGGGATGGCCTACAAAGAATCTCACTTCACGAAAAAGCCTACCAAAAGACAATGGGGGAGCCACTTCTCGGCACGGATAAAGTGGTAAAAGTGGCGGAAGTCCAAAAAATGGCGGAAAATTTAGGATACGACACTGTGAAAATCGAGCTCACTCGAAGAGCCAAAGAAGCCTTTTACGCACTAAAAAAAGATTTGCCCGCCTTATCAAATCGTGACGCCCTCGAATTAATGCTTCTTGAACTAGTGCGCAGAGTAGCTGAATCCAATCAAAATCCCACACCCACTTCCTCTTTGAATATTTATTCAAAAGCAGCAAAGCATTCACCGCTAAAAATCACGAATCATAAAAACCTTTCAGGCGATTTTTCTTCTCACGGAAAAAAAGAGTCATCCAATCAGTCAAATAAGTCATCCTCCGACATTAGGCATGAAAAAGTGATATTTACCGGTCCTTCTACCAATGATCATATCATTGTTCCCTTATCTAAAAGCCATCGCCCCCGAGTCGCGCTTGCCAAAAATAGCAAAAAGTTATCTTGCGGAAAATTAAAATTGATAAAAAATAAATCGTTGAAAGACTCGGCAATTCAAAGCATCCGAAAACTCACGAAAATCCGACTACTCACCACTCAAAAAATAAGACCCTCTCGCCATATTCCAGCACTCATCCGAAAATCGATTTCAAATACTTGTTCCTTTCCCGGTTGCCTTCGCCCGAGGGATCACATCCACCACCCAATCCATTTTTCCCATCATGCAAATCACATAAGCCTTAAGCCACTTTGCAAAGTACATCACAAAATCCTGCATCAATCCATAGTGAAAAATCAGAGCTCCAAAGAAGAAGACTGGGTCTACAAGCCCTAAAAATGAAAATTACAAAGATCCGGTCAAATTCGAAAGTTGCATAATCGGAAGGATGATAGCGGCCACCACGGCGCCCACAGTAAGACCGATAATCACAAGCATAATAGGTTCAATGATCTTTGAAAGTCCGGCCACAGCGGTATCTACATCCGATTCATAAAAGTCCGCCACTTGTCCCATAATCGTATCGAGTTGCGCTGTTTTTTCTCCCACCTCCACCATCGACACAAGCATCGGAGGAAAAAGATCACTTTCCGAAATCGCCTCGGCAATTGGAATACCTTGTTTGATATCTTCCATTGTCATTATGAGTTTTCGTTTGTATACCTCGCTTCCTATCGATTTGGCGGTAATCTCGATTGTTTTCAAAATCGTCACCGATGAATCAAGCAAATTACTGAGTGATCTCGCAAATCTCGATAAATATGCCTTCATAAAAAGTGCCCCGAAAATCGGAATCGAAAGCTTTATTTTATCCAAATAATATCTGCCCTGCGATGTCTTTGAAGCTGCAATATAAGAGAAAATCACGATCAAAAGTCCAGCAATCAATATAAGTTTTTGATTTATGAAAAAGTCACTCATTCCTATGATGATTCTCGTAATAAGAGGCAAATTCGAACCTATCGACGAAAAAAGATCCGTAAGTTGCGGAATAACATACACGAGCATAATAATAATTACCGCTACAAGAAGAGTAAAAATCACTGCCGGGTACATAAGCGCACTCTTCACCTTTTTCTTAATGCTCGAAGCTTTTTCCGCATCATGCGAAAGCACCTCAAGAGTCTTAGCAAGTTGTCCCGAGGCCTCACCGGCCTGCACCATACCTATTTCCTGTTCAGTAAATGTATCCGGGAATTCCTGCATCGCCTTCGAAAGACTAAGTCCCGCCACGATAGAATCCACCAAATCCTGAATCACAAGTTTCATTTTCGGACTTTTATCCGATTGTCTAATTAAAGCCGAAAGCGCTTTTATCATCGGAATACCCGCATTGATCATCACCCCGAGCAAATGAAAAAAGGTCGCCTTCACATCTGCTTTTACTCTTGAGTTCTTAATAAAAAACAAATTCACTCTATTAAAAGCGTCCGTTATCGGATTTCCCGTACTTTCCATCAAAAACTTTTTTGTTCCCGAAAGCTCTATCGGAGCTCCCGCCTCTGCTGAAGAGTCCTCCTCGAGCAAATTCAAAATCACAGCCTCATCATCACTCGAAATAGGCTTTTTATCTTCTTTTTTATTGAGCTCAAACACTTCTTGCCCGAAAGTGGCAAAATTGCTTTCCTTCTGCAAGTTCTCCTGATTTTCGGGTAATTTGTTTTCCATGAAAATTTATTATTCCATTTTCCTTGCAACTCGGTAAACCTCCTCAAGCGAAGTAAGCCCTTCAAGAGCCCGAATCACACCCGCTTGCTCAAGTGTTACCATGCCGTTTTTCATTGCCGCATCGAGGATTTCAAGTGTTGTTCCACCTGCGGAAATGATTTTTCGAATCTCATTATTCATTCTGAAAACTTCATAAAGACCAAGTCGGCCCTTGTATCCGATGTTGTTACACTCTTCACACCCAACCGCTTCAAAAAATTCCATTTTTGAAAGCACAGCGGGATCGATTTCTCCCTCGGCTTGAAGCGTTTCCATAGCCTTTTTCACAATCTCAAGCATTTCCGGTCCCGGATCCTTTCTTCGTTTGCATTTATCGCAAAGCTTTCGAACCAACCTCTGTGCGATAATTAGCTCGATAGTGGAATTGAGAAGATAAGGAGGAACACCCATATTTACAAGCCTTGTAATGGACTCAACCGCACTATTTGTGTGCAAAGTCGAAAACACAAGATGACCTGTAAGTGAAGCCTCAATTGCAGTGTCTGCAGTTTCTCGGTCACGGATCTCACCAACCATTATTATGTTCGGATCCTGACGAAGGGCGGCTCTCATACCCGTTGCGAAATTATAATCGATATCATGATTCACCTGACTTTGATTTAGTCCATCAAGCTGAATTTCCACCGGGTCCTCAATTGTGAGAATATTCACTCCCACAGTGTTTTTTCGCGCCAAACAAGAATACAGAGTAGTGGTTTTTCCTGATCCCGTAGGTCCTGTGTTTATAATAATTCCATTTGGAGAATTCAAAGCCTCTTCCAGATTTCTAAGTCCTATTCCTGTAATTCCAAGCTCCGGCAAATCCGGAATTTTTCTCGATTTGTCTTGAATACGCATAACCACAACCTCTCCGTTTACGGTAGGCAAAGTGGAAACACGAAGATCCATCTCTTTTCCTTCTTTTGTGGTCACATCTGCGCGTCCATCCTGAGGAATTCTTTGTTCATCTATCTTAAGATTCGACATAATTTTAATTCTCGAAACCACGGCAGGATGCAAATTCTGAGGATATTCAACTATATGCATAAGCACGCCATCCACTCTATAACGAACACGAACGGTTTTCATAAGCGGCTCAATGTGAATATCCGAAGACCTCATATCAAGAGCGTATGAAATGGCAACCATCACAAGTTGGGGAATGTTTGCCGAAAGAATGGCGTTTTGAAGTTCCTGATTCTTTTGTTTTAAAAGAACTGCTTTTTCTTCTTCACCCTGTGTTGTAGGATTTATATTATTTTCCACTCTGGAAATATGCGTTAAGAAGTACCGTGAAATTGATCATGTTTGTTCCGCCTTCCTCCTCGCTGTCTTGAAAACTAAGCCTAATCGATGAAATATCCATTAGCCTAAGCCCATCATTTAAAGATCCAGAATTCTCCATCAGGTGCAAAAACTTTGTGAAATTTTCGCCCGAGCTTTTTATGTTCATCCTAAGAGGAAGAATCGAGTATTTGCCTTCGTTTACAACATTTAAGTAATCGATATTCGAAATTTCAAATGGATCGGCTTTTCTGTTTAAATCCTCCTCGAGCTTATCGATTTGCCTTGTGAGAGCGGTATAGTCATCGCTTTCCGGGAAAAGAGCCCGAAGTTTCTTTTCGATTTCCGAAAGAATCTCATCGCTTTTTACTTTATTCACTTCATAAAGCGCCTTTTCCTGAACGGCATCCGCCTGAAGAAGTTTAATCATCTCGGCGTTTGCGCTTACACCGGCCTTAAGCGTGATATATTCACGAGTTTTGAAAACCGTATAAACGCCAAATGACAATAGAACAACAAGGCAAAGCACCATATAGGCCTTCGCATAGGATTTTTGTTTTGATTCATATTCTTGAACTTGTTTTTCAAGCATATATTTAATTTAAATTAACTTTACTCGCATCTCTAAGATTTAGATTAAGCCTTACACTGGACTTATACCCATCATCAATCGATCCCGATTTGCTAAATGATTTCATCTCCGCGCCTTCAAAAAGCCCGGATGTGTTAAACGAATCGATCAAATTCGCAATCATAGTGAAATTAGCGGTATCGTATCGAAGAATTTCACCTATCATCGAAATTCTTTTCGCTTCCTTGTCGAATTCATAGCTTGTGTATCTGATTCCGCCTTTAAGATCATAGTAATATTCCGAATAACTTGAATCCACAGCCATTGTTTTAAGATCAATTTCCTTGATGATATCCGACCATTTTATTCTGGAATTTTTGATTTCGTGAACGATACTGAGATCATTAACCGTTTGCGCATTAATCACTTTAAGCTGCGCATAAAGCTCGGCGTCGCTTAGGCTTTCCAAATCCAATCCGTTTAATACGGCAATAAGAGTGGAATTACCCACAAGATTTATCGTTTGCACATAAAGCTTTGAAAGCCTTGGATCTTTCTCTCTGAATTCCTCGGATTTAAGTCGAAGTTTGTCTTTGAGATCAAGTTCAAAAGCCATTTTCTGCGAATTGATATCTGAAAGTGTTGGGTCAATCAGCGGAAGAAACAAAGGCTCGTTTAAAAGTTTTGCGGTTTCAATTACAAGCGGTTTTAGTTTTTCGCGAACGGAACTCATCCTTCCCTCCGCATCGCTCTTATCCTTCGCACTTGCCGTTTGACTTTTGGAAATTTCAAAGCTCTGCATAAAACCATCGGAAAGATAGGTGATTTCGTTTAAATTCGCATTTGCTTGCAGAAGTTTATACATGTTGAAATCGGTTTTAAGCGATCTCACTTCAAGATTCGAATTTTCAAGATCCTTGAGAATATGCGGAGAACTAATCGAATCGGTGATAAAATCAAGATTGTGAGTAAGTTGGCTCTGGAAAAACACCACAGAAAGAAGCCCCGCCACCAAGATCACTGCAAAGAGTGTTTTAAAAAT
>CAYODN010000061.1:0-7688 GCA_964402735.1 uncultured Candidatus Peribacteria bacterium
ATGTATTTATAATTCTGAAATAAGTGATTTGTTGGCTTCCACAAGAAAAACCGTGTCGGGAGAATTTTTTAATATTTCTTTAACGATTTGTTCATGTTTTTCTGTATAATAGTAAGTGTTCATATAAAAAATATCCGGACTTAACTCTTTTGAAAAAAAATTCGCGGGAAATATAAGATTTCCCGGTACTAGAATCCCATAAGTAAGGGCAATAATGAAAACTATAAATTTTTTGTAAAAAATCGAAAATATTGCAATAATGCAAAGTAGGAGTAAATATTGAAGTTGAAAGTGGGAGAAAAGATCGAAGAGGAAATAGTATTCACTTAATAACAGGCTTGAGTAAGACAATGAAATTGTTAGAATAGTGAGCGGTAAAATTAATTTTGACACAAATTTATTCAGATTCATAAACTTTAGATTATGCAGTTCTCCTTGTTTGAATCAAACAGTTCCGGCCTTAATTCCAAAGACGGTGAAAAAGTGCTTTTTTTGGACACCGAGACCACGGATAATTCGGAAGATGCAAGACTTGTGCAGTTGGCTTATAAAAATATGGCAACAAAAGTTGTGGTGAACGAATATTTTAAACCTCCGGTTGATATTTCCATCGCGGCGATGTCTGTGAGCCATATTACCAACAAGATGGTTTCTGACAAGCCGGAATTTTCCAGTTCCGAACAACGAATAAAGCTTATTGATTTACTTAGTGATCATGTGGTTGTAGCTCATAATGCGCCTTTTGATATTCGGGTTCTTAAAAACGAAGGTGTTGATGTTTATTCTTCAATTGATACTCTTCGTATTGCACGGCATTTGATCGAGAGTGAGAGTTATAAGCTTCAGTATTTGAGGTATCTTTTGGGAATCGAAATTAATGCTGTGGCTCATGATGCTTTTTCGGATGTACTTGTTTTGGAAAAGCTTTTTTATCATTTGGAGGAGTTAATGAAGGTGAAGTTTGATTTGGAAAATAGAGTGGATATTTTGAAAAAAATGATTGAGCTTTCAAAAATGCCTGTGCTTTTGACCGCTCTTACTTTTGGAAAATATCGCGGAAAAACTTTTAAAGAGATTGCCGAAATAGACGAAGATTATTTATCCTGGCTTCTTAGTTCCGAATCCGCCAAACCCGAGCATGAACAAAACGAAGATCTTATTTTTACAATAATCGAACATTTAAATTAAAACATGAACAAATCTAAATTTTATTTATTTCTACTCTTTTTGGGGCTTGTGATTTTTTCTTATAATTATTGGGGGGATTTTGTGAAAACGAATGTTTTTGATAGTTTTTTTCCTAAAGAAGAAGCTGTGGAAACCGATTATTCTTGGCTTTCCACTTATGATGAATCCAATAAAAAAGTTCTTCGAAGTTTGCCAACCGAGGAATTGCATGAAGATACAGTGAAAAATACTTTTTCGGATCAGATAAAAGTAGCCCTTTCCGAAAAATCGGAAAAAGAACGTTTTGTGGATGCCACTTATAGGGCTTCTTGTTTGGTTTTTTCGGCAAATGGAGTTTTTACCAAAGAATTGGAAGAAAAAACGATTAAGGCTTTTGAAAATGAGGGCTTTTCTTCTGAAAATAAAGATGAAATGGACGATCTTATTGCAAGGTACAAAGATGATTTGGATTATGTAAAGGCGGTACTTAAGGCTTCTGAGGATTGTAAATAATTTTTATGGCAAATTTTGAACAAAAATGGCTTGATGAGCTGGAGTTTTTAAATCGGCACGAAAGAATAAAAGATATTTTGGATAAGAAAATCGCTCTTTTTAAAGCGAATTTTGAAAAGAACGGGGAAATCGATTTGTTTTTGGAACTCGTTTATTGTCTTCTTACAGCGCAAACTAAATTTGTGAGCGCCGCTTTGGTTGTGGATACTCTTAAATATGATGAAAAATTCGATATTCGCTTGTTTAAATCATCTGACGCCGAATTTGAAAATTATTTGGCTCCGATACTTCGACAACACATTATAAGGTTTCATAATAACAAGGCTCGAAATATCGTGTATTCCAGAAATTTGTTTGTAAAAGGGGATAGGATTATTTTGCGTGAAAAACTATCAGGTTTTAAAGATTTGTTCGAAATGAGAAAATGGCTTATTGATAATGTTATGGGCCTTTCATACAAAGAGGCGAGTCATTTTCTTCGAAATATCGGCTTCGGTAAGGAATTTGCGATTTTGGATCGACACGTTCTTCGTACCCTGAATTGGCTCGGAATAATCGAGGAGATACCGGATACACTTTCTCCATCGGTATATTTGGATTTTGAAAAACGCTTAAAAAACTTCAGTGATTTTTCGGGAATTTCTATGGAAAAAATGGATTTTCTTCTTTTTATTTTAAGCAAAAAACACATTGAGAAAGATGAAATTGATATTTTTTCGGTTTTGGAAAAACTTAAATAAATTATTTAGATCTAAGTTCTTGTATTTTTCTTTCGAAAAACTCTGTTCCACTTGCGTTTAGCCTTTTTGCGTATTGCATTGCTCCGGTTAAAATATCAATATAGTTTTTGTTGTAAAAAGAGCCAAGATTTCCCTTTGCCATCTTAAAAGCTTCTTCAAGATTGTTTGTTTTTCCCGCTTTCAATAATGCCAAGGCACTGCTTATTACAGCTCTATGCGCGCCATGTCTGCAGTGAACATATGTTTTAATATTTTTGTTTATATTCTCAGCTATTTTATTAATTATAAGTTCGTTGGCCGGCGTCATCATGCTAGTGTCATATTGTGATGGGAGACCTTCCGATAGCTTGATCGGAAGGTTATTTGCGCTTATCACGTTTTGAATTTCTTGCTTGTGAACCAGAGAAACAACTTCCTTGAATCCTTGAGAAGCCATAAATCTAAGTTGGCTTTCTGCAATTTGTGGACTAAAATTTTTCTGACCTTTTCCTTCTGTAAACCCTATCGAGCCTCCGTTTGCAAGATATTCGTTTATATTTACGAATCTGTATGGTATTTGGCTTGTGCCCGGATCGATTCTTTCGGAAGATTTGATTTTTGTTTCATCGAGTTCTCCGTCGAAAGGATTGTTTGCTAGTTTTTCCTCAACCCTTTTTTGAGCTGCTATAATGCTCTCTGGGTCAGCACCGGCGGCGGTTCGTGCCACTCTTGAGGCATATTTGAAATATACATCTAAGTGATCATCAATATTTCGATTTTTTTCTCTTGTATAAACACTTATGTTTTTATATTTTTCCGGATTTTTCAAATATTCGTCTCGCATCTCTTGTCTTGTGAAGCAATTATTCTCGTTCATTTTCTGAATAAACTGCAAATATTGTGTTCCCCCTCCACTACCTTCATGATGATAGAGGTAATAGATAATTGATTGGTTGAATACAGTGTCGTTTTTATTTACTTTTCCTTTGCAGTTATCGTTCATCAACCATGCCGTTGCGTAGATAGCAAGTTTTGGATTTATTCTGAAGTTTATTTCCGGATTTAGAAGATCTTGTGGATTTTCTTCAAAATGTTTAGCTGATACTGATATTTCTCTTATGTTTTTAATGCCACATTCTTGTTGCAATTTCTCGGCTTTATCTTGTGGTAGGTTTTTGCAATATTTCGCAAAGCCGTTCCATGTTCCAACTAAAAACTGACCAAAACCGGAAGCTTTTGTCGTGGGATTTATTGCGTTCCATTTTAATCCTGCACTTTCAAATTGAATTATCGCTCTGAGTATGTTTGGGTTAATTCCAAATTCATTTCCCGCTTTTTCGCTGTATTCGAAAAGTTCGGCACCTTGTATCGGGCTATTGTGTGAATCTATTGTTGTTGAAAAATTATCTCTTGAAATCGGGCTTTTGGAGGGGTCCATCTTTGAAATTGCATAATCGTTATCGATTGTTCCGTCTGGCATGATTCCTTGTTGTCTATTTCGTTCTGATTCTTCCAAGTATGCTTGTCTTGAGTTTTTTCGTATTTCATTTTCAAGTTCAAGTTCTTTGTTGTATTCAATTTCTTTAAGTGGTTTGTCCGTGATTATCCTAAACTTATCTCCCGAGTATGTTGCAATGTAGTTTCCGTTTTGATCCAAAAAACAAACTCTTCCCGACTTTGTTCCGCGAAGTCCCTTGATTTTTCTTCCCGCTCTGATTACCTCGATTTCTTTGATGCTCGGATCAAGAAGTATTTCTCCAAGTCCCACCTGCATTTCGTGGCTTTCGTTAACTTGTTTGTAGTTTAAGGTGTACCAGCCGAAATCCGTAGCTTCGCCCTCAGTGTATGCACTGATTCTTCTTGTTGTTTCCGCTTCAATTATTTGGCTTTCAGTTGCGGTTTCGTTTGGGTAAAGTTTTTGGAATAAAATCTTTGCGTTTGAACGAATTTCCAAAATGTCCGCTTCTCCAAGAATGCTTCTTAATTGTTCCGGTTTTTCCTTCAATTTTTTCACTTCAATATCGTATTTGCTCGCCAGTTCAGAGATTATTTTTTCTTCCTCTTCGAGTTGTTTTGTGTCGACTTTTCCGCCACTACCGCCTCCTTCCGTGAGATTCTCGTATTTTGTATCATCAAATTCGTATAAGCTTTTATTTTCGCCGGGAACGGAAAAACTTTTCGCCATTTGAATGGCTTCCGCAGATTTTAAGGATTTCATTAATGACGGTATTCGTCCTCTGTATGCGAAGTGCATTGCGTCGGTTGTTCTGTCGCCTCTTCCTTCAAAGTAATACATACCCCAGTCAAATCCCATTTTTTGAGCTTCGAGAACCATTGCCATGGGAATGTTCCATTTTGTTTCCGAGGCTTTTTCCACATCGTTTTCATTTGGGTCAAAATCGATTGCCATCGCAAGTCCGTGATGTTTTTCTTTTTCGGGATTGTAACTTGTTAATGTATTGAATCTCGGATTCATTTGTTTTCCACCCGGAAGGTTTTTTAGTTTGTATTCAAGTTCTTTAAGTGCAATTGCAAGCACAATGTTTGTTCGAACCTTTTGACCGAAAAAATCGGCATTTCCAATTATCCACTCTGAATTTGGCGGAATGCCTCCCATTATCGTTTTGTAGTATTCAACCGAATTCGGATAACTCATTTTTTCCACATATTCTCCTTGATCTCTCATTATTGTTAATTCTTCTGAAGATATTGTATCTTCGTATCTTTTTGGAATTTCTCCGTTATAATTTTTTTGAACGAAATAATCGGGTGGGTAATTTGAAGGCTTTGTTTGGGGATCAAACCATCTCGCAGGTTCAGTATAATCAACCGTGCGAATTATATTTCTCTTTGGATCGAGAGCGCCTTGCAATTCAGGTGTTTCAGGTTGGGCTGAAAGTAAGTCTCCGGCTGTTTCTGTCGCAGCAGAACTTCCTTCCACCGCAGTCTTTAAACTTGAAAGCTCCGCTTTTGTGTCGGTTTTTGTTTCAGATTGCTTTTTTTCGGCCTCAATCCTTGGTTCGTTTATTTCCGGTGATTGTGGATTCTTTGGATTTTCTTGATCTGCGCTCATTTGAATTTAATTTAATCTATATATTTTAACACAAATAGAGTCTCAAAACAAGCTTTAGCAAGCCGTTTAATAAAAAAAGATTGTAGAAAAACGCGAAAGTTATTAATATTGTCGCGTGGTAATGCCTGGGTGGCGGAATTGGTAGACGCGCAGGACTTAAAATCCTGTTCCCTCACCGGAGTGCGGGTTCGATTCCCGCCCTAGGCACCACGAAAAAAAGCCTGTATGAAGGCCTTTTTTAGTATTTCTCGGTGTGAATTTTTTCTATTGAAATGCCTTTCTCTAGGAGTATTTTTTCGCTTTCTTGCACCATTTCCGGGTTTCCGCAGATATAAAAGGCATTTTCTTTAAAGTGGGGGATTTGGGTTTCATTTAAATGCTCGGTAACACGGCCTTTTTGGCCATTCCAACTTTCTTTTGGTTTTGAAAGCGTTAGAATAAAATTGAAATTTGGACTTTTGGCGCTTAATTCTTCGAAAAATTCGCGATAATATATATCTTCCTCAAATCGTAGGCCGAAAAGCAGGGTTGATTTTTTGTTTTCATCCTTGATTTGCTCGGAAATTATGGCTTTTATCGGCGCAATTCCGCTTCCGGTTGCTATAAATACGGCTTTTTCTTCTCCCGCAAATGTGAATTTTCCGGTTGGGCCGATAAATAGTATTTCATCGCCTTCTTTTAAGCCTTTTATAAAGGTACTTCCTCTACCGTTTTCGATAATTTTCACGCAAAGTTCCATTATTCCGTTTTCAAAACCCGAGATTGAATAAGCCCTAAAACAAGGGAATCCAGCGCCGTCGTCGATTTTTATGTTGATAAATTGTCCGGGTTTGTATTCAAACTCGCTTAAAACCTCGAATTTGAGTTCGAGTGTGTCTTTTGTAAGGTGTTTTTTTGAAATGAGTTTTGCTTTTCCCGGTCCGGACATAGAGTAAAATTGGAGGCGCCACCCGGATTCGAACCGGGGAATAACGGTTTTGCAAACCGCTGCCTTAGCCACTTGGCCATGGCGCCTTGTATTATGAACTTGTTGAAAAATTAGATCTTTCTGCTTTAAAATTTATAAGCAACTCATCATATAAGAAATATGACTCGTTTTGCTTATTAATTTTTGCCTTGAATTATCCAATTTTTGAACAATTTCATCTTTGATATAAGAATTTGTTGAAAAATTAGCTTTTTCTTTGTCAATTATCAATTTTCTATTTTAACACGAAGGAGTTTAACACTAAGTCCGCCGTATTGACAATGCTTTCGTCTTCCGTGGTGGTGTTGGCTTTTGTAAGCGTATAAATTACGTTTCCCTCTGCTACGAAAATTTGTTTAAAATTTACAAGAGTAGATCTCGGTGAAGATTTGCCTTCGTATTCTATATAATAGGCGGGGAGTTTTCCTTCCGCTGCGCTTACCGTTGTTTCCCCAAGTTGTATTTCTTTAAATGAAGTGAGTTTTCGGCTTGCGAGCGACATCGTTGCAAGAGCAAATTCTTTTGCGGAAACATCGTTTTCAAGAACTTCCACTGCAAGATTCACATTTGTAGTGAAAGTCTCGTTTTTAATATTGCTTCTTATTGCCACAATTACATTTTCCGGAATGTTTACCTCGAATTTGCTTTTGTCTATTACTTCCCAATCGAGAGGGTAGCTAATTTTGAAATTTGCTGTTTCGTATGTGTTTAAATTTCCCGATACGCTTCCCGTGCCCGTGAGTGAACACGAGGAAAAAAGTAAAACCGTCATAATTAGAGTAAGGATTCTTTTCATTTTTTGAGCGGGTTGATGATTTTGTCTACAAGGCCGTATTTAACGGCATCTTCCGCGTTCATTATATTGTCCCTGTCCGTGTCCTTTTCGATTGTTTTGTATGTTTGGCCAGTGTGGTTGGCTAAAATTTTTGTGAGCCTGTCTTTAGTAGCCATCATGTGATCCGCGTGAATTCTAATATCCGAGGCTTGACCTTCCATTCCCCCTAGTGGTTGATGAATGAGCACTTCGGAATTTGGAAGAATAAATCTTTTGCCTTTTTGTCCACCTGCTAAAATAACAGCTCCCATTGATGCCGCCATTCCAATGCAAACAGTAGAAACAGGGGCTTTGACATATTGCATGGTATCGTAAATGGCAAGTCCGGCTGATACATGGCCTCCCGGGCTGTTTATATATAGAGTGATGTCTTTACTGGAATTTTCGTTGTCCAAAAAGAGAATTTGGGCGATT
>CAYODN010000062.1:0-7654 GCA_964402735.1 uncultured Candidatus Peribacteria bacterium
TTTGTCTACATGTCCAAAAAGAAACAAAAGACACAGCTCGTCAATGTAGACAACTGAGTAGACAAAACTGCGCGAACGAAGTGGAGCGCACTGCATCGAAAAGTAGAAAAACTAGCCACTATTTTAGTACAACCATCGTAGAAGACTTTATTAGATTCCATTCATTGATTACAAATTTTGCCCCGGGAACTGCGCGACACGAAGTGAGCGCACTGCATTGAAAAGTAGAAAGATTCTCTATGTTTTTGTTCTCCATAGTAGAAGCACGTAATATATTGGTACATTTTTTCCGTATTGAAGGAAATATTTCCAGTTAAATATCTGTCCACTCGAGTAGACAAAGTTTTGTCTACATATTTAAAAAGAAATAAAATAATTGTACCGTCAATGTAGACAACTTTTTGTCTACATATCTAAAAAGTAATAAAAGAATAATTATGTCAATGTAGACAACCGAGTAGACAGCCTGTCCATTTTTGTCTACTGTTTTGTCTACAGTAGACAATCTGAAATTTGCCCATAAGATAGGGGAGAGCGGTTGGTCGACTATTCAAAAATTATAGTAGACAAAATTCGTAATTTTTCCTGAAAAAGTTGTGGACAATTTTTTGTCTACACATCTAAAAAGAAATAAAAGAAATGCTTCGTCAATGTAGACAAAAACTTGTCTACATATTAAAAAGGACACAAAAGAATCACTATGTCAATTTGCGCAGAATTATCTTCCTTTTATAGAATCCTCTACTTTTTTATTTTCCAAATATTCCCAGGCAGTTTCGGCAAACTTTCTTTTTTCTTCCATTGGAGCATTTTGAATGTATTGAAATTTGTTTCCTATCGGGCCATCAAGAATGGATACAAAATTTTCAATGAAAGAGGCCTTTTCTGGAAAATTTCTAACAATTTCACTGTATGATTGTATGATTTCATTTAATTTTTCCTCTTCCTCAATCAGTAGACCTCCCACAATATTCCCCGAGGCATCTTTGATTTCATATCTTTCCTCAAAGTTATCGTACACGGCATTTTCTCCATAAATCTTTGTTTTTAGCTGATTTATAGCCTCTGAGGCTTCCTCATCTTTATTTAGATTACTATTTTTGAACTCATCACCCCCTTGTAAAGCATTAGCTACGTTACCTAAATATTGGCCACCACGGCCTTCCTTTAACTCTCTTGTTACAAAATGTGAATAAGGACTCTGAATACCATCAAACACGTCAAAGTCCCTAGGAATATATTCCTTCAGAGTACATTCCGAGGATTTTTCTTTCCCTCCATATCCCGCCAAAGCGGTTTTTGGAAAGGTAAAATACAAGTTATTGTTAGCGTCAAAATATGCCAGAGTATCGGACGATTGTTCAATAATCACAAAAGAGTGACCCGGTGCAGAAACCACTACGTGATCAACTCCATGTTCTTCTAAATACACAGAAGCGATAAGTGATCTTCCTGCACATTCAATATGCCCATGCATCATCGAGCTTATTAGCACACCATCACTCGGAGCATTCGGTGTCACGTTTTCCTGATCAGAATCTTTTTTTAATTCTCTGAAAAGTTGATGAGGCAGATCTTCTTTTGTAGTTCCTTCAAGCTTCTTCTCAATCTGCTTATATTTTGGCAATTGTTTTACAGCTTCAATCATTTCTGTATCAAAATTTTCCAAATTCGGATCATGGCTTTTTCCAAAGGTTTGGAATATGGCAATTTCAGCCCTTCTTATGCTTTCCGAGGAAATCTTTTTTTCATGAGTTTCCTGAGGATGAACTTCCTCAAAGTTATTTTGAAGAATTTCACCTCGTTTCGGGCCACCTTCGAATTGATCAGGTTGATTCATAAATAAATTTAATCCCTTAATTATAACATTTCTCAGCCCTTAAATCAAAAAAGCCCCGACACTTTCATGCCAGGGCTCCTGTTCTCTTTAGTTCCCCTTCGGCTTCATAAGCGGAAATAGTACCACGTCTTTCAAATTCTCCTGCCTTGTGAGCAGAGTCACAATTCGATCTATTCCCATTCCAAAACCGGACATACAAGGCATTCCATGTTCCATGCAGGTCAAATAATCTTCATTCATCGACATCGCCTCTTCATCACCACCGGCCTTTGCAAGTGCCTGTTTTTCAAATCTTTCTCTTTGATCGATAGGATCCACAAGCTCTCCATAAGCGTTCACCACTTCCCATGTGTTTACCAAAAGCTGAAAAGTATCGCAAAGTCGCGGGTCTTCGTCGTTTCTCCTCGCAAGCGGCTTAGTGTGATAAGGATGCTTGATCACAAAACAAGGTTGAATAAGTTTAGGACGTGAAACCTTCTTATAAAGCGCATCCACTAAATTTCCATAGCCCATTTTGTCTGCGTCCTCAATCATAATTTTCTTAGCCTTGATCTCCTTGAGTAGCTCGTCCGCATCCTCCGTTTTCATCACATCGATTCCACTGTCTTCCAAAATCAATTTCGTAAATTCTTTCCTCGGCCATGGAGTGGTGAAATCCACCTCCACATCATTTCCTTCACGGTCTTTCACTGTAGCAGTCATTTTCCCGAAAATTTTCATCATAAAATACTCAAACATTCTCTCCGTAAACTTCATATTATCTTCAAAGCTCCAAAAAGCACCGTAGTGTTCCACCATCGAAAATTCCTGAAGGTGGCTCGGATCCATTCCCTCGTTTCTAAAACACCTTCCAATCTCAAAAACTTTCTCAAATCCGCCCACAATCGCCATTTTGTGCCAAGTTTCGCCTCCGGCGATTCGAAGATACACATCCATGTCTAGCGCATTGTGATGAGTTATAAATGGCTTTGCCGTTGCGCCCGAAGAAGTGTTTTCCAAATATGGTGATTCGATTTCATAAAAACCCTCGCTCCAATAAAACTCGCGGAGTGCCCTCACAAAATCACTTCTGAAAACAAATCGATCAAGGCTTTCTCTTTCCATCACTGTATCAAGATACCTTTGTCTGTAAATTTGTTCCTGATCGGAAAGTCCATGCCACTTTTCCGGGAGGGGACGAAGGGCTTTGGAAAGCACTTCAAAATCATACACGAGTAGTGTAATCTCCCCGTGTTTCGTTCGAAAAAGCTCACCGGTCACACCCACGAAATCCGCTATATCAAGAAGAGAAAGCTCATTATATTTCTCTTCGCCCATTTTATCGTTCATAAAACAAATCTGAATAGTCCCGAAAAAATCCATCAAATGCGCAAAAGAAAGCTTTCCGTGTTTTCGAAAAGATTTAAGCCTGCCCGAGAGCTTGATTAAATTATCCGCACTCCTTTCTAAAATTTCCGGAGCGGTTCGTGGTTCTTTTTCTTCACCGAACTTAAGAGCCTCTTTGCTGGTATGTGTCCTCTGAAAGCTGAATGCGTAAGGTGTTTTCCCTTTTTCCTTAAGTTCTTTTAGTTTGTTTAAACGGTCAAGGTACTCGGTGGACTTTGTCTCAGCCATATATGTTCATTATATAATAAGCCCCCCGATTATAAAGAACGAAGTCGACAAAAATCAATCAAAAAGCCGAATTTAAAGCTATTCCGTATAAGTTTTATCAATATCGAGAAACCTTTGCCTTTCTTTTTGGAAAGCAAGCTCCACTCTACCGATCGGGCCGTTTCTGTGTTTTCTGATAAACACATCCGTAATACCTTTTCGCTCGGTATCTTCCTCATAATAATCCTCTCTATAAATCATGAGAACCACATCGGCATCCTGCTCGATTGCTCCGGACTCTCTAAGATCCGCGAGTTGCGGAGTTTTATTCGGTCTCATCTCAACACCTCTGGAAAGCTGTGAAAGCGCCACAATCGGAATATGAAGGTCACGCGCGAGAGATTTAAGCGATCTTGAAATCTCCGAAATTTCTTGCACACGGTTACCCTGGTACATTGATTTCGCGCCTCCACTCATAAGTTGCAAATAATCGATAAAAAGAACATCAAGCCCAAACTCCATTTTAAGCCTTCTCGCTTTTGATTTAAGCTCCGCTATCGAATTTCCGAGAGAATCATCAATAAAAATCTTCATTCTGTTCATGTTGTCCATCACGCTTCCCATTCTGCTAAAATCCTCATCTGTAAGCTGTCCTGTTCTCATTTTCCAGGAATCCACATTCAAAAGAGAACAAAACATTCTTTCTACAAGCTGCTCTTTCGACATCTCAAGCGACATAATTCCGATTGCTTTCCCGGCCTTCGCCATATTTTGCGCCATGTTTAGAGCCAAAGCCGTTTTACCCATTGAGGGTCTTGCGGCCAAAATCACAAGATCCGAAGGATGGAATCCGGTAAGAAGTGAGTCCATCGATTTAAATCCTGTGGAAACACCGGCATATTTCTCCTTCTCTTCGCTATCGTGAAGATCGGACACCTTCTCATAAGTCTGGCTTAAAATATCCTTAATATGAACGAAACTGTTTGAAATAAAATTCTGACTCACCCCGAAAAGCGCTTTTTCCGCCTTATCCACCACCTCATCCAAAGGCTCATCTTCGGTAAAACCAAGCCCCTTAATACTATCACCGGCAACGATTAGTTTTCGAAGAATCGCTTTTTCTTTTACGATCGTCGCATATTGAAAAATGTGAGTGGAAGTTGGCACCTCATTTGCAAGCGAAGAAATGTAGCTTGCACCACCAATGGATTTAAGCTGTTTTCTATCTTCAAGAATACTTGTGAGCGTCACCAAATCGGCGGGAGTTCTTTTTTCGAAAAGATCCAAAATAGCCTGGTAAATGAGCTTATGCGCATCATGATAAAAATCTTCAGCCCTCAAAAAATCCGTGATTTTGATAAGCGAATCTTTATCAATCAAAATCGAACCGATAGTCGACCTCTCAGCCTCCAGGTTGTGTGGAGGAATGTATGATGCCTTGTCAGCCATATCTATTTTATTACTGATTGTAAGCCCACCGGAAGTTTACAGAATTTCAGAATTTTTTAAAGGATTTTTAATCTTTCGGGAGTATTTTTAAATAATAACCCCTAAAATATGCACGAAAAATTAATTGGACGACTCGGAGAGATTATTTCCTCCAAATACTTGCTCTCGAAAAATTATTCGATTATTCAAAGAAATTTCCACACAAGATACGGAGAACTGGACATCGTGGCAAAAGAAAAGTTCAATACAAAAAGTCTTGTTTTCGTCGAAGTAAAGACAAGAAATTCGAAGTTAAACGAAATTCCCGAAAGTCTTTCTCAAAGACAAATTCAAAAAATAAAGAATTCAATCTTTGTTTTTCTTGAGAAAAAAGGCTTAAATCATATTGATTTTAGGCTCGATTTGATTATTGTTCTTATGGATTTGAAACTTCTTAAAAAAAGGCTCATCCACTACAAAAACATTTTGGAAAATTAAAATGGAAGATTCAAAAAAGAAAAGTTTGGCTTTCGGATTACTCATCGCATTACTCGTATTCTCGGGCGCATTTTATTTTGTTTTTGAAAACTTTTTAAACAAAGGCACTCTTATTATCGACGAAGTTTCTAAAACCAACGCTCCATTTTTTCTTACCGAAAGAAGGCTGGGAAAAATCAATTGCACCGCTTTGCCCTGTGAAATAAAACTATTCGCAGGTAAAAAGGATTTATTTTTTGAAAAAGAAGGATACAAGGATAAAAACATTTCCGTGAAAGTGCCAATTTGGAGCACCGCTTATTTATCTCTTGAAATGGACATCGAGCCCTTTATTTCAGTTTCGGATTTAAAGCTTGAGGCTATTTCAAATCCATACAGAGTGGTTACGGATTCTCTTACCGGCTTTCAAAAACTTGTAAGCGTGAAGGATCCGCTATCCAAAGCGATAAGTTTCCTTCCAAACAAACTCGCAAATCCAAGATATTTTCTCGGAAAAAATCATCTTCTAATATTAAGCGGCCTCCAAAATCCGGTTTTGATCGATATAAATTCGGGTGAGAAAAAGTTTTTAAGCTCGGTTTTCGCAAATTCAAATTCGATTATTGTATCAAACGATGGAAAGCGTTTTGCCTTCGAAAATCCCTCTACAAAAAATCTGCAAATTTTTATCGCGGATGAAAAAAACGAAATGATTCAGACGGAGATACCCTTCAAAACGGCATCTGTAATTTTTGATCGATCGGGAAATTTGTTTTTCCTTTCACCTGATTTTAAGGATGAAACACTTTTTATCGGCAAATTTTATACGGACACAAAAGAGGTGGAAAGCATCGTAGATGGTAAAGAAATTGATCAAAAGGTCGAACAACTTTTTTTAACGGAAGACGAGAAAGAGCTTTATATTAAAACGAAAAACGCCGTTTATAAACTCTCAATGTAGATGGAAAATTTTTTAATGATTATTTAACAATTTTTTAATCTATATTTGTCATAATCAGAGTATGACAAATAAAATTTTATCAATTGGGCTACTCGGTTTAAATTCATATTTGGTCGAAGTGGAAGCGGATATCTCGGGTGGACTACCCAATTTTACAATCGTCGGTCTTGGCGATGCATCGGTGCAGGAATCAAAAGAACGAGTAAGGTCAGCCATAAAAAATTCCGGATTTGATTTTCCACAAAGCAGAAAGACTATAAATCTCGCCCCCGCCGAAATGAAAAAGCAGGGAGCACTTTACGATTTCCCGATCGCAGTAGCACTTCTTAAATCTTCAGGGCAAATCGACTACTCGGAATTCGAAAAATCCATATTTATAGGGGAATTATCCTTGTCCGGAAATTTAAAACCAATATCCGGCGCACTCGCAATCACCGAGTATGTGGCCTCTCAAAATTTCAGTAAAATTTTCATTCCCAAAGAAAATTTCGCCGAAGCATCGCTGATTTCCGGGATTGAAATAATCGCTTTGGAGAGCCTAAAAGATTTCGTCGACTACACAAAAAACCCCGAAAAATATTTTCCCGAATACCCCCACTCAAGTTCAATCAATATTTCACCTCCGAAAAAAGCATTTGAGGAGGTTTCCGGTCACGAATTTGCAAAACGGGCTCTTTGCGTGGTGGCATCCGGCGCCCACTCATTACTCTTGGATGGGCCACCCGGTTGCGGAAAAACCCTTCTTGCAAGATCCGTTGCCGAAATTTTGCCTCCTTTAAGTACTCAGGAGATGCTTCTTTCCACAAAAATATTTTCAATAGCAGGCCTTCTGGATCCAAAAAGTCCGATAATCGAAAAACGCCCCTTTCGTGAAGTGAGCCCTACAGCATCCCTTGTATCTATAATGGGTGGGGGAATAAAGAATCCTCGCCCCGGCGAGATCACACTCGCACATAATGGAGTGCTTTATCTGGATGAAATTCCGGAATTTCCCAGAAAGAGCATTGAATCGCTAAGGCAACCTTTTGAGGATAGAAAAGTGATCATAAATCGAAGCAATTTTTCTTTAACATTCCCCGCAAATTTTATTCTTCTTGCTTCGAAAAACCCTTGTCCCTGCGGATATTTTAATAGTGACAAGAAGAGGTGTATCTGTTCGGATACTCAAATTCAAAATTATAAAAAACGCCTCTCCGGTCCCATTCTCGACAGGTTTGATATGTTTTTACGCCTCGAAGATCAAAGCCTTCAGAAAAACATCTTTAAATCGGAGGAACAATCTCCCGCAAAAGAAGAGGACTACTTAAGCCTAATAAATACTGCTTTGGAAAGGCAAGCCTTTCGTTTCAAGAACG
>CAYODN010000063.1:0-7602 GCA_964402735.1 uncultured Candidatus Peribacteria bacterium
ACGGTACTTTGACTAGTGGATGGTCGTTCTCGGATACTCGGCGAAGCTGGGGAAGCCCTTCTTCGAAAGCCTGGTTTCCAGGTTCGAGGAGTCGTGGGTTCTCACGACGGCTTCGAGGAGTTCGGGGATTCCAGAGGATTGGAGCAACCGGTACTTGGTGCTCCTAGAAGAGGCACTGAAGGGTGTTTCCAATAATTCCGAAGCTAAGCGGCTTTGCAAGGAGTCAGTCGACTTGCTTTCGAAGGCTGGGGCCGTAAGGCTCAAGTGTTCATTGCAGGAACGATTGGATGAGAAAATCGCCGAGCTGAGGCAAATCTTTGCGGAGGAGTCTCGTCGGCGAAAAACTCAAAACGGTGCCGTATGATCAATGGGGGTGGCGGACAAAATCTGTCACCCCTATTCAAATTTGAAAATTTTTAAAACAAATCTTTTACTTGGTCTTTTAGGATCGGGTGTTTTTTTGCGAAGTGAACCGTTGCTTTTAAAAAGCCGAGTTTGTCGCCCGTGTCGAATCTTTGGCCTTTGAGAACTCGTCCGTAGAGTGGATGGTCTTTAAGGAATTGTGCCATTGCGTCGGCGAGGCGAAGTTCTTTTTTCTCTTCTTTGCGTGTGTTTATAAGAGTATGGAGCAGCTCCGGTGTGATTACATATTTTCCCACGATACTCATGTTTGATGGAGCCTCTTCGACTTTCGGTTTTTCCACGAGTCCGTTTAACAAAAACAAATTGTCAAGCGTGCCCTCTTGCACTTCGCCACTTACGATTCCGTATTTGTAAGTGTCTTCTTTTGGCACTTCTTGAAGGCCTATTACCGGTGCGTTTAATACTTCGTATGCTTCGATTAGTTGTTTTATCGCCGGGGGATTTGAATCATAAATATCGTCTCCGAAAAGCACAACGAAAGGTTCGTCTTTTACGATTTCTTTTGCACATAAAATCGCATGTCCGTCGCCGAGTGGTTCGTGTTGGCGAACGAAAATGAATTTCGCCATTTTTTCGATTTTTTCAAGAGCCTCGATTTCGGCCAGTTTGCCTGATTTCTCGAGTTCTTTTTTTAGTTGGTAGGAGTTGTCGAAATGATCTTCAACTGCTCTTTTCATATTGCTTGTGACTAGAACAATTTCGGTGATTCCGCTTTCCACGGCTTCTTCCACAATAAATTGGATGCAGGGTTTATCAACGATGCAAAGCATTTCTTTGGGTAGCGCTTTTGTGGCCGGTAAAAATCTTGTGCCGAGGCCGGCTACCGGGATTACAGCTTTTGTAATTCTTTGGGTTGTCATGAGTAAGCGGATTAAAGTGTGTAAAATTATTCTATTTCGATGAGTTTTGGTCCTTCTGGTTTTAAAACTCTATCGATTTTTATTTCTAGAATGTTTTTTTGAAAAGAGGCTTTGATGCTTTTTAGGTCTGCTTCTCTAGGAAGAATTATCGCTCTTGAGAAAGGGCCGAAATAGCACTCTTTCACAAGGAAATCATTTTCTTTAACCGAGACGGGGTATTTTCGTTCTCCTTTAATTACGAGCACGTCTTCGTTTATCATTATTTCGATTTCCTCACGGGAAAGACCTGCAATGGGTGCGATTATCAGGAATTCTTTTTTTGTTTGAACGATATCGAGAGCTAGTTGGCCTTCTTCTTTGATGGGAGTCGCGTTCTTGTTTTTTTCTACGGGAACAACTTTTATTTCATTTTTTTCCATGAGTGTTTGTTATTTCTTTTTCTTAGGGGCTTTGTGTGGTTTTTCGGCTTTCGGTTCGGCTTTTTTGCCTGTGAAATACTCTTCAAATTCTTCTTTTGAAAGTGTTTCTTTTTTCATAAGATCTCCGGCGATTTTTTCGATGAGGTCTTTGTTTTTGGCTATGAGATCTCGTGTTTTTTGGTAAGAGCTTTGGATAATATCTGTGATGATTTTATCAATTTCGGAAGCTGAGTTTTCGGAATAATCTTTTACATGGCCCAAATCTTTTCCGAGGAATACTTCTTTTTGTTCGTTTCCGAAAATCACGGGCCCAAGCTTACTCATTCCGTATTTTGTAACCATTGCCGTTGCTATTTCCTTCACTCTTTTCAGGTCCGAGGATGCGCCGTTTGTCATTTCGTTGAAGAAAAATTCTTCAGTGGTGTAGCCTCCGAGGGCCATGCAAATTTCATCGAGAAACTGTGATTTTGAAGTGAGATTTCTGTCTTCCGCCGGACGTGACCAGGTGACTCCGAGGGCCATTCCACGGGATATAATCGATACTTTTTGAATGGGATCGCAGCCGGGAAGCATGTGGCCGATTATGGCGTGACCCACTTCGTGATAGGCTACGATTTTTTTCTCTTTCGGGGAAAGAACTTTGGTTTTTCTTTCGGGGCCCATGTAAATTTTTTCGATTGAAGATTCGATTTCGTTTTCGCCGATGTGTTTTTTGTTTCGTTTTGCTGTGAGAATTGCGGCTTCGTTTAGCAAGTTTTCAATATCCGCTCCTGAGAAACCCGGAGTGCCGCGCGCGATTTTTTCGAGATCCACCGATTCGTCCATCGGTTTATTTCGTGCGTGTACTTTGAGGATCGACTGTCTGGCTTTTACATCGGGTAAATCCACTACCACTCTTCGATCGAATCTGCCCGGGCGAAGGAGGGCCGGATCGAGAATGTCGGGTCTGTTTGTGGCGGCGATAACGATTACCGTGGTGTCTTTTTCAAAACCGTCCATTTCGGAAAGAATTTGGTTTAGGGTCTGTTCTCTTTCGTCGTGTCCGCCTCCCATTCCCGCTCCTCTGTGGCGACCGACCGCGTCGATTTCATCGATGAAGATTAAGCAGGGAGAGTTTCGTTTTGCTTTATTGAAAAGATCTCTAACTCTTGAGGCACCAACACCCACAAACATTTCCACGAATTCAGATCCAGAGATAGAGAAAAACGGAACATCGGCTTCGCCGGCAACCGCTCTTGCAAGAAGAGTTTTTCCTGTGCCCGGAGGGCCAACAAGGATTACGCCTTTTGGGATTTTTGCACCCATTTGGGAATATTTTTTCGGGTTTTTTAGGAAGTCTACAATTTCTTCGAGTTCGTTTTTGGCTTCATCTACGCCCGCTACATCTTCGAAAGTGGTTTTTTGTTTTCCTTTGTCGTATTGTTTCGCTTTGGATTTTCCAAAAGACATCGCTTGATTATTCGAGCTTTGTGCAGATCTCATCATAAAGACGAAAAAGCCAACTATTAGGAGGAAGGGGACTAGGCTTAAAAGAAGGTCGGTCCAGAATTTTCCGCCTTCGGAGTCGGTTACGTTTATTGGAAGCGAAGAAATAACGGATTCGGAAACGCCCGATTGGCGGAGTACTTCGTAAATTGAAGTGCCTGCTTCTTTGAAGCTATATTGTTTTGTTCCGTCCACAAGTTCGAGAGATATGCGATTTCCGGCCACTTCGATATCTTTGATATTGCCGGATTTTGCATTTTCAACAATCGTATTAAGGGTGACTTCGGTGGAATTCGCATTTTTACCGGGATAAAAAAGCATTACGCCTGTGATTACAAGGGCGATAAGTAAAACGTAGGCTATAGAACTGGGTCTTTTTGAGGGTCTTATGTTTTTTTCCATGTGTTTGTGTTTTTTAATTCCGATTTATAATGGCGAAAAAATCGATTTTTTTCAATGTAATTTGTGGTAGGAAATTCTAGCATAAAAATGGCCTCTTGAGGTAGAATGGATATGACATCGTGTTATTTTTATCGATTATGTCTTTCTGATGTTAAATTATGTCTACATCGTAAAAATTGATTAAAAAATATGGATTTAATGTTGAACAATAAGTTGGCGGATAATTTTAAAAGTTTATCTCAAAAAATTCGCGTTATTACTGAATATTGGGTGAATAGTTCTGTTTTTTGTCCTAATTGCGGTTGTGAAAAAATTGAAAAGTTTCCAAATAACCAGCCAGTTGCTGACTTTCATTGTCCTCACTGTGATGAGGAATTTGAATTGAAAAGTAAAAATAATATAATTGGATCTAAGATACTTGATGGTGCATATTCAACAATGATTGAAAGACTGAATTCGAGTAATAACCCTAATTTTTTTTTATTAAACTATAATTTGCTCGATTTTTCTATCCACGATTTTTTTGTAATACCAAAGCATTTTTTCATTCCTGAAATAATTGAAAAAAGAAAGCCTCTTGCACAGACTGCCCGTCGTGCAGGTTGGGTTGGGTGTAATATCTTGCTTAAAGGTATTCCTAATTTTGGGAAAATATTTTTCATTAAGGGAGGGATTATTGAACCGAAAGAAAAAGTATTAGCTGAATGGAAGAAAACTCTGTTTTTGAGAGAAAAAAAGGAAATTTCTGCTAAAGGCTGGTTACTCGATGTTCTGCGTTGTTTGGAGAAAATCGGACGAACAGAATTTACCCTTGAAGATGTGTATATTTTTGAATCAGAGCTTTCAAGCTTGCATCCTGAAAATAGGCATGTTAAGGAAAAGATTCGGCAGCAATTACAAATTTTGAGAGACAGTAATTTTTTGAGTTTTGTTTCCAGAGGTATTTATCACCTAAATTAACATTTAGACAATGAAAATATATCAATCTATTATCGATGTATTTTAAACGTATAATAGATTTAATAACATTTGCTTGGGGTTATGTTTTTTTGTATTTATGCACGAACATATTTTTGTTTTTCAAAAACCTCTTTGATTTGGGGTTTTAAAGAAAATTTGGCTGTCTTTTAGTGTGATTTTTAGTCCCTTGAAGGTCTTTGATTTGTTGCCTACATTTTTGTCGATGAGTGTGATAATTTCGTCGATGTGGACATTTTCAGTGTCGGTTTGTCCGAGAAGTTTTCTTAGAATTTGTTTTTTTAGGGCGGGGTGTAGAGCTGAGAAGGGTTTTCTTTCTATTGTGAGTGTGTTTGCACTTTCTTTCTTGAGGTTTTCTTTGAGAAATTTTTTGGCTTCTTCGTCTAAAAAACTTTCGATTTCTTTTAGGTTTTCAGTGTTTTTTGCAAGGGTGTCCGGAAATGAGGGATTAAGGGTCAAAAATTTTGGCATAATTTCGTGGCGGATGTAGTTTCTTTGATACTTGGTGTCAAAATTGCTTTGATCCGTTCTGTACGTGATTTTTTTTGTTTTTAAATAGTCTAAAATTTGAGTTTTGGACACTTTTAAAAGTGGACGAAAAATGTTTGTTTGGATTTCTTTTATCCCGGAAAGTCCGCTTAAAGAAGCTCCTCGGCTTAGGTTTTTTAAAATCGTTTCGGCGTTGTCGTCGGCGTGGTGGGCTGTGAGAACATAAAGAGCCGCGTGTTTTTTTAAAAGCTTATTGAAAAATTTATACCTCTCGATTCTTCCTGCTTCCTCAAGGCCGATTTTCTTTTCTTGCGCAATTTTTTTGATGTCTTTGGAGAGAATCTCGAGCTTTATTTTATGCGATTCGCAAAGTTTTGTGCAAAAATCTTGATCATGAGTAGATTCGATACCCCTTAAGTTATGGTTTAAATGCGCACAAATGAAGTTTTGTTTTGCCAAAATGAGCATGTGAAAGAGGAAAACCGAATCCGCACCTCCGGAAAGGCCTAAAATTAAAGGTTTTCCTTCGGAATTTTTCGCCTTTATGTTTGAGGCAATTTTTTGTTCTAGTTTTTTGATTTCCTGCTTATTCATTGATCTTTTGGCTTAGTGAGAGTTGTATCAATTTTTCTTTATCGTCATCGGGGGCGCATTTGTTTTGAATCAGTTTAGCGCATTTTGTGCATTTATGCACAATCATATATCCTTTTTTGGCATTTGAATTAAGGCTTATCGGCTCCATCAGTCCTCTGCATTTCGATTTTCTATCGCCCGGGATTTCTTCGTCCACATGTAGCGAATACAGGCATTTTGCACAATGGTTCCTGCAAGAACTTTCGTGTTTTTCGTTTTTAAATCCGCAATTTTGGCATACGAACTCTTCGTTTATTACTATGAAATTCTTGATCATTTTAATTGGTTTTTTATGCTTTCTTATGCTATAATAGATAGATTTAAAAATAAAAACAAAAAACATGCAAGAAAAATCTTTTTTATTTGGAATAAGTGTAGTTGCCATTATTGCGGTACTTG
Organism: uncultured Candidatus Peribacteria bacterium; assembly: GCA_964402735.1. GTDB lineage: Bacteria > Patescibacteriota > Gracilibacteria > UBA1369 > LOWO2-01-FULL-3 > JAVEWJ01. The sequence goes on from CAYODN010000063.1 coordinate 6,089, forward strand.
GGCTTTCCGCTTATTCGTTTTACCAAAAAACAAGCCTTTCGGGGCAGATTGAAAAGCTTAATTTCGAATACGAAGAATTGACCCGTCAATATTCTCAGAGTGGTTTTGCTGATACACTTTCTTTGGTTTCCGCGAAAAATATCGTGGATAAACTGAATGATTCTTCACTTAAATGGTCTTCAGTGATAAAAGAAATAAACGCAACTGTCCCAAAAGATTCGAAGGGGAATGCCAGACTTGATATTGTGGCTTATTCAGGTGCCGGCGGTTCTTCGCTTACTCTAAATGTGAGTACGATTCCGGGTTCGGAGAATCCGTTTTTTGATGTGGCTGATTTTATCAAGGCTTTCGATGCTTCCACAAAATTCAAAGAAAATTTCGTTCCTTCCATTTCAAGCGGAATAAACGCTGAGGGAAAGGAAATTCTTTCTTTCTCATTTTCCACGAATTACGTGGACGAAGTGGCTTTAATATCAAGATAATAAATAATAATTATGAATAAAAAAACAATCATTTCTCTAAGTTTTCTTCTTTTATCCATTTTGGGATTCGTGTTTTTGTACAAACCGATTTCTTCCGGAAACGAGCTTATTTCCGCCGATAAAAACGATTTGCTGGCGAAAACGGTGGAGATGAAAAATAAGCTTACGCTTATTGAAGAGCAAAAAGCGGGGCTTTCCGGTGTTTCCGATATTTCTTTGAATGTGCTGAAAAACGCTATACCCGAGAAAATGCAGCAAGATGAGGTGATTCGAAATCTCATTACTATAAGCGAAGAAAACAGGGTGAGCCTTAATTCGATAAGTTTCGGAAAGGGTGGAAGTATGGACGATGAAGTTTTTGTGCTTCGTGTGAACGCCGGATTTGAGGGGGGGTTTTCGGATTTGATTCGTTTTCTTGAAGGACTTGAAAGCAATAAAAGAAAATTTACTGTGAATTCTATAAGCGTTCAGTTGGCTTCGCTTACCGTTGGTGGCGTTCGAAAAGCCAATTTTTCTCTATCAATGGAGACATATTTTTTTAACGAATAAAGATGGCTGATATAAAAATAATCGATAGGGTTGCCTCCGAGAAAGTGTACAAAAACGACGATGTAATTTACGGCGTTTATAATAATGTAAACGCGTCTTTAAGTGTGCGGATAAACGATTTTTTGATTGATCATTCGAAGATTACTTTAAAAGATAAATCTTATTTTTTTCATATGCTTGCGGTGATGGTGAATGCCGGAATTCCGCTTGTAAAGGCACTAAAATCTTTGTCGAAACGCACTGAAAATAAAAGGTTTTCAAGGGTTTTAAATACAATCGCTTACAATACGGAACAAGGACTTCCTCTTGCCGATTCCATGCTTCGTTTTGAAGATGTGTTTGATGAATTCGAGGTGGGAATTGTGAGATCGGGTGAATCGATCGGAAGGCTTGATGAAATGCTTTTTAAACTTTCCGCGAAGCTCGATAGCAAATACGAGCTTTCTCAAAAACTTGTGTCTGCGTCAATTTATCCTCTTGTTG
>CAYODN010000064.1:0-7332 GCA_964402735.1 uncultured Candidatus Peribacteria bacterium
TAGGCCTCCGATAAGTAATGGTAGAACGTAAAGATTGGGCTTTGTGAGGTCTAAAATGCCGAGGAAAAGAGTGTGAATTTTTTCCGGTTCAAATCCCTGATAATGCGTATACAAAAGGTGCATATAATCGGGATTAAGGCCTCCGCGGATCACGTAAAAAAGAGCGATTAGAATAGGGAATTGCATAAGTAGCGGAAGGCAGGATCCAAAGGGATTAACTTTTTCGCTTTTCCAAAGCGCCATCGTTTCAAGAGAAATTTTTTGTTGGTCGCCTTTATATTTTTCTTTGATTTTTTCAAGTTTGGGCTGAAGTTCTGAAAGCCTTCTTTGTGAAAGCATGGCTTTGTTGTTCGGAATCAGAAGGATCGTTCTTATTATTATTGTGAGAATGATTATTGCGATGCCCAAATCGTGATAGGGAAGGTAGGCGAGCAGTATCGCTAAAAGATTGTAAATCGGCTTGTAAAAGAGTGCGTAAAGAATTTGTTTGAAGATTCCTTCTTTTTCAACGATGAATTCGTTTGATGTGAATGTTTTTTCTTCGTTGTTTACTTTTAGAGTAATTTCCGTTTTGTATCTGCCCATTTCATTGAAAAGTGCGTAGCTCCAATTATCGAAGAGAATTTGAGTTTTTTTGCCGGGTGCCACGGTATAATCCTGCGCATCCTTGCAGTTTAGCTTAGGAGAAACCGTTTTGTTTACAAAAGTACCGTTTTCGTATCTGTATACTTTAAGGGGTTCGCTCGGACAGTTGTTTTTTATAACAATCTCTTCTTTGGTATTGTTTTGAACATCGATCTTTATGGTTTCGAGTCTTGAAAAGTCGTTTTTTGAGCTTGTGAGAACTATCGGGTTTTTGTCGTCTACAATTACGGGTGGCTCGTTTTGGCAGGATTTGAAAACCGCGTTTAAAATTAAAAATATTGCGAAGAAAACCGCGATATTAAGTAAAAATTTGTTTATTTTGTTCATTTTAAAGTACTTTATTTAAGTCGTTTTTTATTTCCCAAAAATCTTTTTCAAGTATTCCCGTTTTTGCTATAAAAATAAAATCTTTTTTTGGAAGAATGTCTTTTTCTTTGAGTAAAAGCCTGAATGCTTCGTATGTTCTCCTTCTTAATTTATTTCTTTTTACAGCTCTTTTTTCGATTTTTTTGCTTGCTATCACCGTCGCTCTGGGAAAAGGGTTTTCCGAATTTAGGCTTTTTACAATGAAAAGGCGGCTATGTATGGTGTCGCCCTTTTTCAGAATAAATTTGATATCGTTTTTCGGTAATCGAAACGATTTTGCAATCATTTATTTGGCTTTTGAATGAATTGTCACGGCTAGGCTCTTTCTTCCTTTTGCCCTTCGGGATTTGAGAACTCCCGGGTGATTTGCCGCTCTTTCCATGTATCCGTGTTTTCTTATTCGTTTGGTTTTGCTGAATTTTCCAAGCATTTTAGTATGGTAAGTAAATGAAATTTTTTTGTACTGCGGGTCGCATTTTAGCTGTAGGGCCTACGGAAGTCAATTTATTATTTGGCTAAAGTTTTAAAGGTATATTTAAGAGAAATTTTTTTGGAGCTTGGAATAGTAATTTTGGTTGAAGTTTTTTTGTTAATTATTTGTGTGGGCTTTGTTTTAGTTTTTGTTGGCCATTTGGGCCAATATTTGCCATGGGCAGGCAAAATTTTATTTTCCCACGAAAAATAAAATTGTTGCAGTTTTGCCATTATTCCAGTATATTTCGCAAGGGAATTTTTAAACAAAAAAATATGCCTTTAAAATTGGACTATGAATTTTTGTTTGTAGGAAGAGATGAAAACAGCTTTTTGGAAAATTATTGTTGCGATTTTGAGCGTGAACACGGGGAAAAGTCGGGCCAAATTTTCGCCAATATTGAAATAAAAAACAATCCTATAGACGCCGAAGATATCGCCGTTTCCATCTATGATACGATGCAGAGAGTGTTTTTCGAGAATATGGAAACTTCACCTTTTGAGAGATTTGAAATGACTTTGAAGGAAATCAATGGGGTTCTTAAATCTTTTTCAAGTGCTAAAAACAACGGTTTTATCGGTAATTTGAATGTTCTAATTGGTGCGAGGGTGGGAAATGAACTTTTCCTATCACAAACCGGAGATGCCGAGGCCTATTTGATAAGAAAAAGGTATGTGAGTGTGATAAGCGAGGGGCTTAGCGACGATAAATCCGAGGGTGATACCTTTACAAATGTGGCTTCGGGGACTGTTGAGCCGGGCGATTTTGTTCTTTTTTCAAACACCAGAATACTTCGGTATGTTTCGAAAACGGATTTGGCTTCTTGTATAAGGAGAGGGCCTGTTGTTGAAACTTTGATGGAGATTCGCGATACTTTGTCCACCGAAATGCTAGGAAGACTCGGAATGACGGGAATTTTCGTAAGTGAATCGGTTTCTTCGAGGGAGGACTCCGGTTTTTCACAAAACGAAATTTCGGCTGAGAATGAGCCTTCTCGAACTGAAATAGTGGAAGATTTGATGAAAAGCGAAGGTGATGAAATTAATGTAATTCATAGAGAAAGAACGAGTGAAACCGTATCGGGTTCGTCGAGAACAGGTCACAGTTTTTCTTCCGGTAGAGGAAAGTTGAAGTCGGTGGTTGAAGGTGCTTTTGGGTTTTTCCGAAATGCCGGTTCTTCGAAAAATAAGATTTTGGTTGTGCTTGTAGCAATAATTTTGGTGCTTGTTGTGTCGATTTTTGCTGCTAATGGCCTTTCCGATAAGAGGAAGAAGCTTGAAAATTTGGAAAAAATTCTTGAAGGAGTGTCTTTAAAAATCACGGAAGCGGAAACGAAGGGCACTTATGATAAAGAAGGAGCGGCTTTTATTTTAGATAAGGCTTACACTGAAGCGCTTTCGGTGCTTAATTCCGGATATTATCGAGATAAAGCCAATAGTTATCTTGTTCAAATAAATCAAACCAGAGACAGGCTTGATCAGGTGAATCGAATTCTTGCCGATAACCTATATATAGATTTGAAGGAAAAAGATCCTTCGATTAAGGCGCTTGGATATGTGGAAGTGGATGGAAAGAGGTATTTTTACACGGAAAATAAGCTTTATGAAATCACTTTGGATTCGGTTTTGGATGGAATTTCGCTTGATGCTTCGGAAGTGGTGGTGGATGCTACCGGCTTCGATGAGCGAAAATCAATCGTTTTCCTCACAAAATCGGGTAAACTTATGGAATACCGAGAAGGTACCGTTTCATTTATGAACACCGAGGATACAAGCTTTAAAAGTTCTGTGGCCATTGATGATTGGAGCAACAGAATTTATTTGCTCGACAGCGAGGAAGGCCAAATTTGGAAATATACTTTTAAGGGTGCAAGCGAGAAGTTTGGGCCGGCTGAGGGGTATTTTTCAGATGCAAATTTGGAACTTAAGGGCGCCAAAGATTTGATAATCGATTCGTATGTGTTTGTGGTGGACGCTTCATCCAAACTTCATAGATATTACGGAGGCGATAAATCGGATTTTACGGTGGTAAATTCGCCTTATAACGGTTTTAAAACGAGCGATTCCTTGTTTACAAATGAGCTTTTGAGTAATTTATTCGTGATCGATGACGCGGCTGATCGAATTTTTGTATTTATTAAGGACAACGACAAAAACAAACTTACTTATATGTCTCAATATATGTTTGAGGAAAGTACGGAAATTTCGGGTGTTTATAGCGATAAAGACAGTGGTAAAATATATGTTTTGACAAGTAATGCTATCTTCGAAATTTAAATAACAAAAATTAAATGTTTCTCTCGATTTCACTCCTTCTTTTTGGTCTTTTTGTCTTAATTTTAGGAGCGGAATTGTTGGTGAGGGGAGCTTCTTCGATTTCTAAAAAGGCCGGAATACCGCCAATCGTGATTGGTCTTACCATTGTGGCTTTCGGTACGTCGGCACCGGAACTAGTTGTGAATATTTTTTCAGCGATTTCGGGTACAACCGACCTTGCAATAGGAAATATCGTGGGAAGCAATATCGCCAATGTGCTTCTTGTTCTTGGTGCGAGTGCGCTTTTTGTGGATTTGAAAGTTCACAAAAATACCACTTGGAGAGAAATTCCGTTTTCGTTTTTGGCGGTGCTGGTGCTTTTTTTCATGACAAACGATTTCTTTTTCGATAAGGGCGGGGAGAATATATTGAGCAGGTCTGAGGGACTCACTCTTCTCGGATTTTTTGCGATTTTTATGTTTTATACGGCAAGCCTATTTAGTGTGAAAAAGATTGCTGCGAGTGAAGAAGAGCCGGAAGTAAAGGTTTATAAGACTTGGGTTTCTCTTGCAATGACTTTTTTCGGGCTTTTTGCTTTATTTATCGGGGGAAGGCTTCTTGTGGATAATGCTGTGATTTTGGCTAGACTTGCAGGAATGTCCGAGATGCTGATCGGTCTTACGATTGTGGCTGTGGGTACGAGCCTTCCGGAACTTGCCACTTCGGTGACTGCGGCCATTAAAAAACAAGATGATATCGCGATCGGCAATATCGTGGGCTCAAATATCTTTAATATTTTTTGGATACTGGGAGTTACGGCGATTATTAAACCTGTGTCGATCAGTAACGAGGCTAATGTAGACGTTTTCGTGTGTTCGTTTGCCACAATTTTGCTTTTTATGGCTCTTCTTGTGGGAAGAAGGCATGTTCTTCAGAGGTGGCAGGGAATTTTAATGCTTGTGTCATATTTTATTTATTTGTTTTATTTAATAATCAGAGGTTAGTTTATGAATAATAAAAATTTGCTTCTTGCGTTTAGTGTTTTCTTTTGCGGGGCTATCGTGATGATTTTTGAACTTGCCGGGGCTCGTGTGCTCGGGCCTTATTTTGGTACTTCAATTTTTGTGTGGACGAGTATTATTGGAATTATTTTGGGAAGTCTTAGTTTCGGATACTTTTTTGGTGGAAAACTTGCAGATAGAAAGCCCACTTTTTCTTATTTGGCATTGATTGTTTTTATTTCGGGAGCTTTAATTTCGCTTTCGTATTTTATGAAAGAACCGTTTTTGGTTTATATGAGTGGTGCGATTTCAGATGTTAGAATTTCGTCGATTTTATCCGCGGTGGTTTTGTTTACGCCTGCTTCGGTGCTTCTTGGTATGGTTTCTCCTTATGCCGTAAAACTTTCGATGAATAATTTAAAAACTTCCGGAAGTGTTGTGGGAAGGCTTTCTTCGATTTCAACCGCGGGGTCGATTTTTGGCACTTTTCTTGCCGGTTTTTATTTGATTCCAAGTTTCGGAACGAATGCTATCTTAATATTAATCAGCGTATTTCTTTTTTTGATTTCTTTTGCCCTTTCCTTCGAGAAAATTCCTGTGTTTAAGATTCTTGTTTTTTGTTTTTTTGTGGGGGCTTTTTTTTCGGTTGATACCAGTTTGGCCGGGAAAATCGATGTGGATACTCCTTATAACAGGGTTTGGATTTATGACCATGAATATGGAAATACGGGAAGGCTCGTGAAAAAAATGGGGATAAACAATGAAAATCATTCTTCGATGTTTTTGGATAGCGATGAACTTGTGAACGAGTACACGAAATATTATCACTTGGTGAAGTTTTTTAATCCGGATTTTAAGAAAACTTTGATGATGGGGGGTGCGGCTTATTCTTATCCCAAGGATTTTCTTTCGAAGTATAGCGATGCGACGATTGATGTGGTTGAAATTGATCCGAAAATGACCGAGCTTGCAAAAAAATATTTCAGGCTTAAGGATGATCCCAGGCTTAGAATTTTTCATGAGGATGGTCGCGTTTTTTTGAACAGAAACACGGAAAAATACGATGCGATTTTCGGAGACGCTTTCACCTCAAAATATTCGGTGCCATACCAACTTTCGACTTTGGAGGCGGTGAAAAAACAATACGATAGCTTAAATGAAAACGGAGTTGTGATTTTGAATACGATTTCGGCTTTTGCTGGAGAAAAATCGCTTTTTCTCCAAGCGGAGTATAAAACTTTTAAGCAGGTGTTTCCTCAGGTGATGCTTTTTAAGGTTCGAAGTGGTGCAAAATTTGATGATTTGCAGAATATAATTCTCGTTGCATTGAAGAGTGAGAATGTACCGGATTTTTCCAAGGCGGATGATTATTCGGCTCCTTTTTTGGCGAATATTTGGAAGCGTGATTTATCCTCCGATATGCCGATTTTGACGGATGATTTTGCGCCGGTGGATTTCTATATGAATAAGGCTTTATAAAAAATTTAATTTAATCAATATGAACGATTACACAAAAAATTCTCAAGGTTCGGCGGTGATTATTAAGATACTTTTGTTTTGTTTTTTGCTTTTTGGGGCGGTTTTTTTGTGGGTATTCTTCGCTAAAGAAAGCGCTACAAAGGTGGTGACAAGTGGAGAAGAAAAGGGGGCGACGCAGGTGGTACAACTTGAGCCTTATGTTTTTCTTGCGGAAGTTTCTTCTTTGGAAGCGCCCGGGATCTTGAATTTAACAGGTTTGTTGGAAATTTCGGCTTTGAATTTTTCGGTGAAAAATGTGTCGGAGCAAAGCCTTTTTTTGGACTCTTTGAAGTTTTATGTGGATGCATCGGGTGAGTGTGAAAAGATCACTTCTTGTATGAAGGATGCGGTTTTGAAAAACGGAAATGGAAGTTTGAAAGGTGCTTTTTCTTCGGCAAATTTTATCGTTTTTCAGAATTTGAAAAAGGAAATTTTGAAAGGTGAAAAAGCGGATTTTTCACTGAACTTGGTTTTTAAAAATCAAATAATCGATTCTTCCACCACTATGGCTTTGAGCCTAAAAAATGCTGATATTTCGGTTCTTGATTCAAATGGAAACGAGGTGGAAGTAAAGGGGGAGATTGTTTTGAGTGAGTATTAAAAGGAACGTTCTTCCAGGCTTTTATAATAAGCGCTTTTTTCGGTGTTGCCGAGAAGAGAATTTGCGGATTTGAGAAGGCTCAAAACTTCGAGAATTTCGGAGTTTTTATCTATGAAATTGTAGTAATTTATTTGGTCTCTTCTTATTTCGTTTTGGCTGTAGAAAAGGTATTTTGGGGATTTTTCGATTATTTTTTCGAGATATTCTATGCTTTTTGAATATTTTTCAGTGGCAAAGTAAATGCGTCCCTTGAGAAAATCGATTTCGTTGTTTTGGGGGGCGATTATGCTTGCTTTTTCGAGGGCGGAAAGGGCTTTTTCGGGGTTCGTTTTTTCGAATAAACGTGCTTCTTGAATCAAATATTTCACACTTATGTTTTCGAAATTTTTGGCTTTTTCGAGGGCGAAGGCGAAGTCGTTGTTGTTTTCTTTCAAAAACCTTGCGAGATAAAACCAAATTTCGGATTGGTTCGGG
>CAYODN010000065.1:0-7162 GCA_964402735.1 uncultured Candidatus Peribacteria bacterium
TTCGCATCTTTATCGTCTTTTTTAGCCGTAAGAATTTTCACGAAGCCCGTCATTGTGATTAGAAAAATGCCAAGGGCCGCGAGAAGGAAAATTATATGAATGAATGTTATCAGTCCGTTTACAAAAGATGTTGGGTCAACGCCAAGAAGCCGTGCGATCGGATTTTCCGAAGCGCCGTCCGCGTTTGCGATAAAAATAAATGAAAACACCAAAAGAAGAATCATTGTAACAAAAAATGCGCCAAAACATCCCAAAATTGCTCTTTTTCTCGCCTTTAAATTAACAGGTTTTACCACTTTTGGCGAAGCCGGCATTACTTTTGGAGGGACAGATGCAACTTGCGGATTTTGCATTTGCGGAGCCGGAGCTTTCGGGTTTGGACTTGTGAATGTTGCAAAACCGGGATTTTCAGCCGGGCGTGGAATGTTTATCTGTGGAGTTTGCGGTGGCACACTCGCGTTATTTGTTTGTGTGGGATTAACCGGATTTGGACTTGGTGTCGGTTGCGCCGGGTTTGAAGTTTGCGGAGCTAAATTCTCATCATCATCTCCCATTTCTATGTCATTAATGTTTGGCATATTTTTGTTTTAAAACTTTCTTTGATTTTATACGAAAACTCTATTATTTGAAAATTATTTTTTTCGTTACAAAATCGCTTGTACCATCCTCTCTGATAACGGTGAGTTTTACCACGATTTCGCCCCATGATTTTTGGAAATTCGTTTGCCATGTGCCGGCTTTATCCGTAACAAAATCAAAATCATCATCTTTTACGCCATTTGTAGGGGCGCTATCGAAATTGATATTTTTATCGATTTTATAGTATCTGATAGGACCCGTGGATTTCGAGAAATCGAGCTTTACTATCCCCGATTCGCCGGTGAGATATTCCGGAGTAAGTTCGAGAACGGCTTTCACAGGCAATAAATCCACCACTCCCGTTTCTTCATCGTCCACGACCACGGAATCCTCTGGTTCGTAGATACTGCTTACTTCTCCTATCACTACATCTTTTGTGATTTCTGACATTTCTCCCAATGAATCCACGACTTGAAGTTTTACCTTATAAATACCGTATGTATCGTATGTCCAGAGCGGACCCGCCACTCTTGCATCGATATCGTTATTTCTAATCATATCTCCGCTTGTGTCTTTGTTTAAATCAAAATCCCAAAGCGTTTGCGCGATTTTAGCATTCACCTCTGTATCCGCTTTTGATTTATCGATAAACTGTACTTTTAATTTGTTGTTTTTATCCGGAAAACTGAATTCAAAATCGGCCTCGGGTGGATTGGATTTAGCGTCCACATAAATTTTCACAATCGGTGAAACGGCTTCTCCGCCCTTGTCATCGCGAACTTTAAGACGAACATCAAATCCTTTCAAATTCTTCGCGTCGAAAGTGTGTTCGATTGTGGCACTCTCGGTTGGTGCGTTATTGTAAAACCCATCACCTTCCAAATCCCAGATGTAAGCGATAATATTTCCGTCCGGATCCGTTGAAGTGCTTGTGAAGGTAACTGAATCACCTAGGAATACCTTTGTTGCGTTTACAGAGAATTTCGCTACCGGAAGAGCGTTTGGACCGTTTACAACTTTCACTTTCGGTACCGTATTTGTGTCGTAAAGCTCTTTTGATGAGTAAGTTAGATTGTCGTTGTCGGTAAGTTCGACTCCTAGACCATATTCAATCTCTTCGCCCTCGGGGCCGTTTGTACCTATTGTCATTTGCGCATTGTCCACGGTTGTAATCATCGAGCCCATTTCGTTATCCGGATCATCAATATCGTAATACCACCATCTATACTTCGTGATTCTGCCATCCGGATCCTCAGCTCCATAAACCTTCATCAAAACAGTGATCGGTGTTGTGGCGGCACCTCTTTCCGTTCTCGGAATTCCTTGAAGAGATGAAAATTTCGGCGCTAAATTATCGATATCGATTTTTACTTCGTCAGTTGCGCTGATATTGCTGTTTTCCTTATCGGATACGGTAAGGCGAACGGTGTAATATCCCGGATCCTGCGGGCTTAATTCGTTGAATGTGTGAATCACGGATTTTTGTGAAGAACGAGTGGTATCTCCGAAATCCCAAGAATAATTTAGAAGTCGGCCTGTGCCGTCCACGTTTTTTGACTCGGATGCATCAAATCGAATTTGAGTTCTTTTTGAAGCCGAAATCGGTTCATCGAGATCATAAATTTGGCTTTCGTCTATAAATACTGAAATTTTCGCAATCGGCGTATTTCCATCTCCTATATATACCGTTTTTGTAATTGAAGTATCTTCCTCATCATTATTGAAAACCGTAGCTTTTACCTTGTAATCGCCACTTTCCGAATATCTGTGGGTAATAATTTTGCTTTGGTTGAAAGAACCGCTCTCCCTATCGCCATCGTCGAAATCAATCTCGTAGGCTACGGCATTTGTTGAAAGCATTTCGAATGAAATTTCCGCATATCCGTCTTCGTTTATCATCTCCGATACTTCCGTTTGAGCGCCCCATTCGAGATCAAGAACACTATCGATTTCAACTGTTTTCGACATTTCTCCGTATTCCTCGTTTTGACCGCTTGTGAGAATATCGGAAACCTTTAATGTGACTTCGTATTTTCCTTTTTGGAAAAACTGAATCGTAGGACTTACCGAAGTGTCGCTTGTATTGTTTATAAACCTGTATTTATCGGTTGTTGTGTGAACCGTCCATTTGTAGTTTAGGTATTTTTTGTCTCCATCCGGGTCAAAGCTCTTCTCGGCATCGAAATATACCGTTGCGGGCTTGTTTTCGTTTTTAATTTCAGTGGTAAATACAGCCACGGGTTTTTGCGATGTTACCTCGAAATCCATCAAAGTATCGCTTGAAGAATTTCCGTTTTGGTCTGTTACCGTGAGTGTAATATTGTATTTTAAAGGATAAGTGAATTTATAGGTTAATTTGGACATTGTGGAGCCCTCCATCGGCTTAATGTTCAAATCCTGAGGCTTCTTTTGGCCATCGCTCGGTGTAATTTCCCAACGATAACTTCTAATGCCACCTCTATCGCTTCGGGATGCGCTTCCATCAAAGACAATATCCGTGTTTATAATTCCTTTGCCTTTGTTTGGATCTATAATTCTCGCCGAGAGATCAGAAATATCAAGCGTGATAATTTTTCTATCCACAACGCCGAGTTTGGACATTACCTCAAGGCGTACCGAATATCTTCCGGAAGTGGAATATGAAACGGTTGCCGTGGGATTGCTTGTAAAATCTCGCACGTCTCCGTTTCCGAAATCCCATTTGTACTGCTCCGCGTAGGTTTTAGATGCATCAAACAGTATTCCCGCTTTGGCTTGCTCGAGAGTAACCGAGGCTATATTTTTACTAATCGCAAGAGTTTCATCTTCGTTGTATCTCATAAGTACGATCGGATCCGCTCCGCTTGGTGTCATTTCCAAATCGATTTTCGTATTCGGAGGGTTTACTTTTATTGTAAGGATAGAGATTCCTGGAGCGTAGGTTTGAGATTCGTTTGAACGAATTTTGATTGCGGCTCTGTATGTGCCCGGTTTGTGATATGTACATCTTTGAGCGGTAAGGCCGATTTTCTGGTCTTGATCTGCAGTGTCATCTAGCACAAATCCTTCACGATCGCAGGTGACATCAGGTGAAGATAGGAGTGTTCCGTATCTACTTTCCTCAATCGAAGTCATCAATCCTGAGGTTGTAAGTGTTCCTCCCAAATCCCAAACGATATTTTCCTTATTTAGGCTACCTCCGGCCGGATCGTTTGTGGCAAGCGCGTCAAAAATCACTGTAAGTGGCGCGGAACCTTCGATTACATTCGCCGTGAGTCTGGCTTCCACGAATTTTAAATCTAATATTTTTTTATATAATTTTGCTTGATATGTCATTGCTATATCCAAAAATCTATTTGCATCCGATATAGGATCATCCAAAATTCCACCAAGTTTCCATGTAAGAATTTTATTGTAAAAATGTTCTCCGCTTTTTTGAACAACCCAGAAGTCGGGATTTAGCTGCACTTCTTGGTATCCGTAAGCGTTTTTCATAATTTCATATATGTTTGGGTCATTGTCTTTTAAGTCTTCGGCCGAAATATTGTTAATATAATAAGCTTCCAGCTCCGCATTAATCTCCTGAAGCCTATAAAACGATTCTCTAAGTACCATTTCGTATTCTGTTTTTATCAAATCAACAATCGGTGAAAGCAGAAGACCCTCCTCCCAAACTTGTTGCATCGATTTTAAATTTCCAGATGTATTCGTAAACCCGGTTTGAGATTCGTCCAAAATATCGTATTTGTAGGCACTTCCCTCTTTTCCCCAGAATTCGTAAAGTCCCTCCGTATATACAACCGAATACCCTTCACAAGGGCCTTCGCCCAAAATAGCATCGGTAAAACTATCCCAACTCCAATCGGTATCACTTTCGGAAGGATCACACTCCGAATATGTACCTCCGCTTACTTTAGCCAAAACCTTATTATTCAAAGCCTTTACCGTATCGATTTCCCTTTCCAGTTCCCTTTCGAGCCTTCTCATCTTGGTGTAGGCCTCGGAATATGCCGGAACTTTTGTGGAAATATTGGTTACTTTGGCTTTTACGTTTGTGAGGTAATTTAAAATCGCCGTTTTTGTGGGAAGATTTGCAGGTAAAATATTCGTTTTTGATGCGTCGTTTTGAATGTTTTTAAATTCAAGAGTGATATCTGAAAGAGAGGAAAAACCATTGTAGATATCGGCTGCGATAAGTTTTATTTCTTCCGCCGATGAATTAAATCCCGTAGCCGTTCTTCCGGCTGTAATTTTTCTTATTCCGCTTGTTGTTTGCGTGCCTCCACCGGCCGAAATCACGGTATTTACTATCGCAAATGCGCCCAAAATTATGATTATACCGATCATCGCGTATTTGATCGCGTTTTTTCCGGTTGTCACTTTGTTGTCATCGCCGGCCGCCGTCATATACATAAATCCGCCGTAAAGTACGATAAGTACCGCGATAAGACCCAGAAAGCCCAGTGCGTAGTTGATGATTTTTATCACAAATTCCCTCAGATCCGTGGATGCCACAAGGGCCGGGTCATAGCCTTCACTCGATAGTGTTGTTATTTGCCCTTGATAATCGGTAAAGGAAAGCCCCGTGTCGGAGTTTGTATTAAACAAATCGCCCCATCCATCGATGGCAAATGCGCTTTGTGATGCAAAGAACGAGAGAAGAATCGCAATTAAAATCAGTTTTTTTGTTTTCATATTTTTTATGGTGATGTTATTTGTTGAGTTTGTGTATTTGCCGGAGGTGTATCAATGTTTAAAAAAGTATTTACTATCGCAAAAGAGGCAAATGATAAAAGAATGGCTATCACACTTGCAATAATCGTATTTTTCACTCTTGATTGAGCTGCATCGGAACCCTGCTGTACCACATAAAGATAGCCCGCATAAAAAAGCATAACAAAGGCAATAAAGCCTATAAATCCGCTTAAATAATTCGTAATCAAAATGAAAAGGCTTTTTCCCACTTTCACATCCGGAAGTGAGGCGCCCGCATCGGGGAATACAAAACCTCTTATCACAACTTCTGAAAGAGCCACAAGAATAAGGCCGATTATCGCATAAATAAGATGTTTCTTCGTTGAAGCAAGTTCGTCGTCGCTTCCGGGGCTTGAAATGAGTTTGAATCCCTTGAGAATTATTACGAATACAACCAATGTGCCGAGGAAAAGATTCACCCATCCGATAATTCCTCTGATAAAGGAAGCCCCCTCCGTAGCGTATTCCTTTGCCGAAATTGAATCTTCAAAAGCTTCTCCGAATTCTCCGAAAAATATCTTTTTAACCACAAAATCCGCTATCTGGATCAGGAAAAAGCCACCTATTCCCATGAAGATTCCGGTTTTTGCCGTTTTGTAATCTTCTTCAGTTGAACTTACCACCGTTTTTACAGCTAAAAATATCACCACTAGAAGGGCTATTCCACTGGTAAGATAACGAATAAAATCGATTGCGAAATATATGGGGCTTGAAAGTGTGCCCACCCCTTGGTACTCAAAATCGGCCGGAGAATCGGGATGTTGGCCGTAATTAAAGGAAGAAATTCCGTTTTCACCGCCACCACCGATTTGCTGAAGGCGTTCTTCGGGAGTAAGCACTCCTGAAGAGTAAGCCGTAAGGCCGAGGTTTAAGAAGAGAAACAATATGACAAGACTTTTTAATATTTTCATAATTTGGCTGAGATTATTGTTGAAACAAGAGCAAAAGCTCCGAAAATCACGAGCATTCCGATAACCGTTGTAAGAAGAATCTTTTTGGCTTTACCAGTTTGTTCCTCATTTCCACCCGAAAGAGCATATAAAAATGCCGCATATACAAGCATTAAAACGGAAAGAACACCCAAAAACGAAATTACAAAATTTGTAATTCCAACCACTTGGGCGATTCCTCCGCTTACACTCATTACCGGATTTGCGCCAGTCACACCCGAATAAGCTTGTTTATCCGTAACATAAAACACTTTTTCAATGGCCGGTTGTGCTAAAATAATGATTATGAGGCCCGCAATCGAAGCGTAAATTTTCTTCTTTTGTTCCCCGATAACATCCTCTTGTCCTCCTTGCATAGCCATTTTTATTCCCGCAACCACCAAATTCAAAGTGGCAACAGCACCTATAAAATATTTTATGAAGGTAATTATTACTTGAACCTGCTTATCAAAAAGCTGTACGTGCTTAATCATTTCCGCAGGCGATGAAAGCAAAGATCCTGAGGACATATCAAAAATTTTGGCTAAATCTTGCCCCATACTGATCAACACGAAAGCCACTACAAGATAAGTGAGTGTTGTTTTCACTTTTGTAAGCTCTTCCGAATTTCCCGCAGCTTTCACCAATCTTAAACCTTGCAAAGTGATAATCAGCACGCCAACCACCACCGTGAGAATTTTCACATAACCAAGGCCTCTAAGCACCAATTCTATGGCCATTTTTTGTCCGGACATACCACTTGGCCCCACATTTACACCACTTCGCACATATTCCGAAGACTCAAGTGGGAGCAGTTCTCTTGCGTATCCCACGCCGAAAAACAACATTTCAAACATTGAAATCAGCAAGAAAGCAAGTAGAAGTGTTGTTGTTCCGTTTCCCGTGGTGAGATAATTGAG
>CAYODN010000066.1:0-7145 GCA_964402735.1 uncultured Candidatus Peribacteria bacterium
CTCGCATTGGAAAAACTTTACGAAAGCCTTTCCTTCTCTTTAGCAATTCCTGTTTGGAGGGAATTCGGCTTCGAAATTATCTATACGTTCCCCTCCGATATTATGTAGTTTTTGAATAGGGATTCGAAGAGTTTTTTTTGCTACTCGTAATATTTCAGGAGTTAATTCTTTTTTTGATAGAGGATAAAGCTTGGTTTTTTCCATAAAAAATATACATTAATCTTCATCATCAAACTCGTTCGGCATCGAAAGCTCTTTTATTTCCGGAAGACCGGCTCCGATAATTCCCTGCAAATCACCATACATTCCCACGGTTCCGTTCATAACTCTTTCAATTTCCTTTTCTCTTCTCGCCCAAATTTTTGTATAGGCCCTTTTTTCTTTTTCAAGCTCATCACGAAGACCTTTAAAAGCAAGAACAATATTTTCGATTCGATTTTTAAACTGCGAACTACCAAGATAATTATAAAGCACCTCCATTTTTTCATCTCGATTCACAAGAGAGCCTTTCACCTGTGCAAGATCGATTAGTTGCGCACGAAGGACGAAAGTAAGAGCCACCACGGAAGAAAAATTACAAACCCACACACCATCGATTTGCCTGAAATCTTTCACGCCTTCCGGAAGAGCTTTGGAAACAAGTACACAAATATCAGCGCTACTTGAAGCCTGATCCTCTTTGAGTTTTTTGATCCATTTATCTTCCCATGCTTTAGTATTTTTACTTTCCCAAATAATTTTTCCGCAGTTTGCTCCAAGTGAATTTCGGACCAGTTGGATCAAATCCGCTCCTCGTACACCCGTTGCGATATCCGAAATGGAATCAATCGGAAAATTTTCGCTAAGAATTCGTTTTAAATCATTTTCCTGCACGTCACCTTGAATCTGCATTGAGCCCTGTTCGCTTTTTCTTTTTAGATCCTCGATTTGTTTGTGCATCTGCTCGAGTTGTTTTTCTTTTTCCAGCATTTTAATTCTAGAATTTTCCTCAAAATCTTTCAGAATTTTTTCAGCCTGCTGCTCTTTTTCTAGTAATTTTTTCTTCACTTCGTCGTCTACTTTCTTTTTTTCTTCTTCCTGTATCAGTTTTCTTTCGAGTTCTACTTTTTTTGCAATCTCAATATCGAGATTTTTTTCACGTTCTTCAAATGCGCGCCGTTCTTTTATTAGTTTTAGTTGTTCTTCTCTGGCTTCTTTAAGGGATTTTTCTTTTTCAGCGTTTTCTTCTTTAAGTGCTTTTAGTTCTATTTCAGCCTTTTCATTTGCCTTCTCCTGCGCTAAAACCCAAAGTTTTCTTTTCTCATCTTCAAGTTTCGCTCCATACTCCGATTCATATTTTTGTCTTATTTCCGCACTTAAAGCCTCATCGATTTTGATGATATTTCCGCATTTATCACACTTTATTGTTTGTTCGCTCATGAAAAATTAATTACATTGTTCGTTTCTTTTCTTCCTTTCCGTTCACAAAAAGCCTCATATCGGGCTGAACCTGAATTTTCACAGGCATTTCATCGAGAGTAACTTCCATTGTAAATGCTTTAGGAGGAAGCTCAGCCAATTTTTTAAACAAATTTTCATTAAGCTTCGCAATATCCTCTTCTTCGGCAATCTTAAGTTCTCTAAGTTTATTGTAATGCTCATCGCTTGAAAGGCCTGAAAGATAGTTGTCCTCGAATTCTTTCACCTGTTCTTTTAATTGTTTATGAGCTCTTTTTAGTTCGAAATATTGTTCGTTTTCGATTTTTTCTTCGGCCTTAATATCTTTTTTAATGTCCTTAAGCCTTTCTTTGTGTTTTGCTAAATCCTGAAGTATTAAAGCGAGTTGATCATGAATCATGAAATTGGATTAAAATTACACTTACAAAAATATCATAGTTTAAAAAATATTCCGCAATTTATCTTGAAAACTTAAATTGCAAAAGACCCCGATATATATCAAAATGCGTGGTGAAAAAAAATAATCAATCTCTATGAAAAAACCATTTCCGCACGGAGCGTATTTTCCGCTTATCGCTCTAATTATTTTCGCGGGCACTTTTTATCTCTCCCAGCTCCTGATTGCACCAAGCGGAGATTCTATCAGCAATTCAACTATTCTCGATATCTTTGAAAAATATTCGGGACTCTTCGGAATCGGCCTGGGCTTTTTATCTTTGCTACTTTGCTACGTTTTGATCGGAATAAAAAAGCTCGTTCGTATCGGAAAAATCGCAATTTTAAATCCTTTGGTTTTGATTTTGTCGCACCTTCCTTGGCTTCTTTTTGCCATTCAGCTTAAATACAAAGAACCAAGATATACGGATATCGCAAAAGCGATTATCGACTTTTCGGCAACTCCGATGCTTTACGCCTCAATCGCTCTAATCGCACTTGCCACAATTTGGCTTCTTGTCGAGATTATTAAAATATTTAAAGGCAAAGCTTTTCTACCCGTCATTTTGTTTCTCCCTCTTTTTTCTTTAAACGGATGTCTCGGCGAAATTCAATATATTCTTTGCGGAACGGTTATCGATTCCGATCATTGTTTTCAAGGAGCAGCGGTACAAGAAGGGAATCCCGACAAATGTGAAAAAATTTCCGGTGAAGGTTTTGAAAGTGCGGGCTCAAATCCGCCAAAAGACAAATGTTATCTTCTAATAGCTGAAAACACGGGAAATATGGATGCGTGCGATAAAATTCAAGGCGGAATGATGTCTTACACAAAGGAAGAATGTTTGCAAAATGTAGCGGAAAATTTTGAAAACCCGCTTGCCTGCGAGAAAATGAGCGGAAGCGAACGTGAAAATTGCAGAAAATCACTTAGCACTAAAATCGATGCCGTGAAAGTGATAGAAGTGGAAAACCAACTCGATACTTTAAAAGAGGCGCTTGAGGCTGATCCGAATGATCCGGATTTGAAAAAACAATTCGAAGAACTTGAGGCTAAGAAAAATGCAATGTTGGGTGTGTTGACCAAAGAAGAAATGGCTGTATATACGAGAAATACCGACCCGATAAACAAAATAATCATCGGAGATTTTGCCGTTGGAGAGCTTGATTCCGCAACAAAGGAAACCCTTATCACATTGAACGAAAGATTCAAAGAGCAAGGAATACCGTTTACGAAAGAGAGTTACGAAAAATTTAAAGATTATATTACTTATGTAAGAGATCCGAAAAACGATATAGAGAATATGGACGACTCCGAGCTTGCCAAAGATAAATGGCAGGACAAACTCGGAAACGCGGTGGAAAGCGTGAAATTTTGGAAAAGTAATAAAACAGACTCTGAAAAAGCCTACGATGAGCAACTTCGTTTTTACGAAAGAATGCTAAACCGAAGCAAGGCGATTGCGGAGCAAATAAGTGAATTGGAACAAGAAGTAAACGAAGATGCGGAGACGATCGCAAATGGACTCCAAAGCTACGGAGAAGATAAGATAAAAGAGATAATGATTGAAACGGTATTTGGAAAAGGAGTAAAAACGGCAACATCGGTAACTTCGGCTGTCTTGGGTGAGGCTATCGATGTAGTAAAGGAAGAAGCCAAAAACCAAGAATTCAGAGGACTTGTCAGAGCCTATAATTTGGGTATGAAAGAAGAGCTCGAAAAACACGGTGGCGACGTCGAAAAAGCCCATGCTGCTGTGGTAAAGACAATGAGTGCAAATCCCTATAATTATGAAGACAGTTCCTCCTTTGCGAAATACGGAAACCTACTTGAAAATCCTGATTGCGACGGAAAAAATCCGCATTGTTTGCAAAAAGATGTATTTTGGAAAGCAATGAAAAAATCGTACAAATATCAGAATAAATAAAAGTCAAAACTAATAAACACTTTTAGGGGCCCGGTCGCCTCAGGCGACCGGGCCCCTTTCTTCCTTACACAAAAAAACCAAGGCTTCTATGCACACTACCGGCCTTGGTCTTTTTTATTTAAAACAACTTAATTAAAAGTTGTCGTTTTTTGGTGGTCTAGCTTCATTAACAGTCAAAGCTCTTCCGTCAAATTCTTTTCCGTTTGTAGCTTCGATTGCTTTAAGAGCATCTTCTTCGTTTGTGAAGGTAACGAATCCAAAACCTTTTGATCTTCGTGTGACTTTATCTTTCATGATGAAAGCATCTTCCACAGCGCCGAATTGTTCGAAATATTCTTTTAAAGACTCGGAAGTTGAATTCCAAGAGATATTTCCAACATAGAGTTTCATTGACATAACATTGAATTTATAAGAGATATGCACGCATCTTAACCGCGAACACCCTCTTAAATTGTGCACATTTCGAAGGATTCACTACGATACGCACACTAATTATGGCAAGTTTAAGTAAATAAGTCAATCGGAAAGTAAATGTAAGAAATACTTGACATTAAAACTTAGGTGTAATATATTTCTTACGTAACATATTTTTAACCTCAAACATTATGATCGGCAAAAAAGAATGGTTCAAAAGAAGAAGGTATGGCGGATGGGGAATTGCTCCACGCACATGGCAGGGCTGGGCATATATAGCTGTCGTTATCGCGATATTCGTTTTAATTCAAAATCTTCCGCTGGGAGATGCGAAAAACAACATTATTGCAACTATAGCATTCGCAGTTTTAGTGGTTGCCGATTGTCTTGAAATTATGTTTCGCCTCCCTATGGACGAAAGAGAAAAGCTTCACGAGGCCAAAGCGGAAAGAAACGCTCTTTGGGTAATGCTTACTATTCTTATCGCTGGAGTTTTCTATCAAACGGGAATGGGCCTTCAAAGCGAAAAAATTACCATTGATCCGGTTATAATTATCGCAATTATCGGCGCTACGATAGTAAAAGCGGCGACACACATTTATTTGGAGAAAAAAGAATAATATGAAAAATAAAATCGCGGAAATTCGTAAATCATTGGGAATCACGCAGGATAAATTGGCTTCTCTTACAGGAGTTGCAAGACAAACGATAATCGCCCTTGAGCAAAACAGATACAATCCATCGCTAAAACTCGCCCACGACATTACGAAAAACCTAAAAAAATCCAGAATCGAAGAAGTCTTCGAACTTGAATAATTGCTTATTCTAAAGATTTGTATTAAGTTGTCCACGGCAATTTAATCAAAATTTATGAAAGTCACAGTAGGCCTTTCTTTAACAGGGGATAAATACCTTGGCGATACCATCCCTACACTTATGGATCAGGATTATCCCGATATCGAATATATTTTTTGGGATTCCGAGGACGGCATTTGGCGAGCATATAATTTTATAGAGAAGAACCTCCCAGATGTTCTTAAAAAGGTGAAATTCACAAAAGGTCAAAATCTTTGGCACAGCGGAAACAACAATAAAATGATAGAAATGATGACCGGAGATCTCTACATCTGCGCATCAAACGATATGCTTTACCCGAGGGATTTCGTTAGCAAAGTTGTAAAAGCCTTCAAGGAAAATCCCGATTACGATTTCGGCACGGTAAAAAGTATGCGCTGGGACTATGAAAACGGCAAGAAAAAAACGAATATCATCGATAGTTTTGGAATCGCGATAGATGAATATCACCACTTTTACGATATCGGCCAAACAGAGGAAGACCAAGGCCAATACGATAATTTAAAAGATGTCTTCGGTGTTTCCGGAGCTATGTTTATCATCACAAAAAAAGGCTTAAACAGTATTAAATTCGAAGATCAATATTTCGATAATCTTCTTCATTACAAAAACGACGTGGATTTAAGTTACAGGCTGAAATGGGCTGGGAATAAAGGTTTTTTGATTCAGGATGTTTGTGTGTATCATGATAGACAAGTGGCGAAAAAGAAAAACTCAACAGCAAGCATGGGGCTTGATGTTCTCAAGAATCAGAGCAAATCTAAGCGAAGCCTTTTTATGAAAGAGTCCTCGTTCTGGGGCGATTTGATACTTATGAATAAAAATTTCTCAAAAGATTTTCCTCTTTCTATAAAGATTAAATCTCGCATCTATCACTTTTTGAAAAACGGATTTCGCCTTATCACAACTCCGGTTCTTTTCAAAAAATTGCAAAGCTACTTCAAAATTTTGCCCGAAGTTGAAAAACGAAAAAAAGCAATGAAACGGGAAGCACCTGTTAGCGAAATTTTAAGATTTATGAAACCTTTAAAAAACGGCAAATATGAATAAAAAAATTGCATCCATATTGATTTCCACCACGGGAAAAGCCGCTTCAGTTGTGGAAAGCGTGAAACGACTCGAAAAACAAATCACAAATTTCGATTTGGAGATAATCATAAGCGACAATTCTTGCAAGGAAGAACAGAAAAAAATACTTGAAGAGCTCAAAGGAATTCCGAATGTAAAACTCATATTCATCGACCACAACAACGGATATATCAGAA
Organism: uncultured Candidatus Peribacteria bacterium; assembly: GCA_964402735.1. GTDB lineage: Bacteria > Patescibacteriota > Gracilibacteria > UBA1369 > LOWO2-01-FULL-3 > JAVEWJ01. Next base: position 6,332 of record CAYODN010000066.1, read on the forward strand.
ACTATCACGAGCTAGTAAACGCATCAAAAGGCGAATATCTCTTTATTGTAAATCCGGATATTCAAATAAAACACGCAGATACACTCCAAAAACTTGTGGACTACCTCGAAAAAAATCCCGAAGTCGGAATTCTCGGCCCAAAGCAGATAAACGAGCCAAGTGGGGAAGTGGCAATGACAGTTCGAGCATTTCCAAATATTTTTTTACAGGTCGCAAGACGAACATACCTTCGAAACCTTCCAATTTTAAAAAACCTCGTCGCACATGATGAAATGCGCCATTTGGATTACACAAAAACTCAAGAAGTAGACTGGCTTCAATCTTCATTCGTATTACTTACCCGAAAATGGTGGGATACTCTTGGTGGCTTTGATAAGACCTATTTTATCTTTATGTCCGATCCCGAGATTTGTTTTCAAACATGGAAACACGGAAAAAAAGTAATTTACTATCCCGAAGTTGTAGTCTACGCCGACGGCAAAAGATGCTCTCAAGGCGGCATCTCCGACTTCTTCAAAAAATGGATCCTTCGTGTCCACGTAAAAGACAGCCTCAAATATACTTTCAAACATCTATTCGAAAGAAATCCGAGAAAGAAATAATTTAAATCTCTGCCAAATTTAACAAAGCTATGACAAAATACCAACTCTACAAAGAGATAATTTTTTAAAACACGTAAAAAATATAGACAAATAAAAAAACCTTGCATTAGTGAAAATTTTTGTAGAAAATGAAATTAGCACTTAAAAAACAAAGAGTGTCAATAATTACTAAACAAAAATAAAATGGCAAAAGAAGCTTATGGAATGAAGGG
>CAYODN010000067.1:0-7132 GCA_964402735.1 uncultured Candidatus Peribacteria bacterium
TTGGAAAAGAAGGATAGTTTTCGTGAGTTTTTGTTTACGGCTTTTAGGCCTCAAAAATACGAGGTGCTTGAGGTTCTTAAAAATGTTTCTTTTTTTGTTTCAAAGGGGGAGTTTTTCGGGGTGGTTGGAAAAAACGGATCCGGTAAATCCACTCTTTTAAAAATACTTTCAAAAATTTATAATCCGGATTTCGGAAGTGTTGAGGTTTCGGGTAGAGTTGCGCCTTTTTTGGAGCTTGGGGTGGGGTTTAACGGAGAACTTAGCGCCTTTGAAAATCTGCTTATAAATGGAGCAGTTTTGGGCCTTTCAAGAAAAGAAATTTTACGAAGAATCGATTCAATAGTGGATTTTTCCGAGCTTTCCGGTTTCATGAATGTGAAACTTAAAAATTTTTCTTCGGGAATGCAGGTGCGGCTTGCTTTTTCCATAGCTATGCAAAGCGATGCGGATGTTTTTTTGCTTGATGAAGTTTTGGCCGTGGGTGATTCAAGTTTTCAAACTAAATGCTTTTCCAAATTTAGGGAACTGAAAAACATCGGAAAAACGATCGTGTTTGTGTCGCATGATCTTGATAGTATGAGAAAATTCGCGGATAGAGTGCTTTATTTGCGTGATGCCCAGATTTCAATGATGGGGGATACGAGTTTGGTTTTGAATAAATATATGTCGGATAATGCGGAAATGTTTTCGGATAATTCAGTGAAAATGCCTACAAATGCCGTTGTGTTGAAAAATATAGCTTTAGATTTTGATGAAAAATTACAGCTTTCAGAAAAAAATTCTTTGAAAATCAAGCTTGTTGTGTCTTCCAAAATTACTTACAAAAATCCGACTTTGGGATTTATTTTGTATAACAGCGAAGGAGTGAAGGTGTTTTATTCGAACAGTAAAATAAGCGGACAAAATGTGCCGGATTTAAAAACGGGAGATAACGAATATTTTATTGAACTTCAAAATTTGAATTTATCCACAGGTAAATATTTCTTGACCCTGGCTTTGAGTGATGAAAATTGTTTTAAAGATTTTATGTGGAGGGATAAGGCTTGCTCCTTTTTTGTGGAAAACGATTCAAAGGGTCTTGGGGTTTGCAATTTTGAACATAAATTTTTATGAAAAAAGTTTTACTTGTTTATTTTTTCCTTCTCTTTGCCCTTTTTTTAATGGCGTATTTTGTGAAGGCTCCTTTTATTCCCACCGATGAACAATATTATGTGAATTTTGCGAGGTGTTTTGTGGGGATTAAGGAGAATTGTGTGAGTAAGGGAGTACCTTTCGGGTTTTCCTTCTTTTTGGTTCCTTTTGTTTTTATTAAAGATCTTCACTTTCAATTTTCTTCGATGATTTTTTTTAATTCTTTTTTGATTAGCGGTGTTTTTTTTATAGCTTTTTATTTTTTTAAAAAATTTCAAAAACGAACGCTTAATTCATCGATTTTTCTTTCTTCAATTATTACCTTGCTTCCTTCTTTTTTTCTTGCAGGAAAAACCGTGATGACCGAGCCTTTATTTATTCTTTTTGTCGGAATTTTGTTCCTTATGTTTTATGGTTTGAAAGAGAAAGACTTCTCCTATAAATATTTTTTGATTGGATTTTTGTCTTTTTTGCTTTTTTTGATTCGGTTGAATGGAGTGATTTTTTTGATTTTGTCTTTTTTGTATTTGTTGTTTTTTGTTTTTCCTAAGAACAAAAAGGCGCTTTTGTGGTTTCTTCTTGGAATTTTTCCACTTTTCATTTTAAAAGTAATCGTTCAAAAATTTGTTTTTGAGGATGGCGTTTCTTTATATGGTTCGAGCTTAAATTCTTTTTATAGTATCGTTTTATCTTTCTCTTGGCTTAAAAATGTATTTGGATATTTTGTGTACACTTGCATCGCTTCTTTTTTGGTTATTCCCTTGTTTTTGGTGGATTTTTTTCGAAAAAGGAAGTTTGAAAAGAAAACGCTTCTTTTTTTAGGCGCTTTTTTCTTGAATATTTTTGTTGTGTCCATTCTTTTTGAAAACGGAGATCGTTTTGATCATCATTTTTACGGAAGATATGTCGATGCTTTTATTTTGCCTTTAATGCTTGTTTCTTTCGATTATGTTTTTTTTAGAGAAAAAAACAAGAATGTTGATTTGCTTTTCGTTTTGTTCGTTTTTTTTGTGTCCTTTTTGTTTATGTATAAACCCGATCAATTTGAGAGAACGAATGTATACAGCGTGTTTCCTTTGTTAAGTTTTTTTAAAATTTCGAGTAAGGGCTTTTTTCTTGGAATTTTGTTTTATTTGTTTGTGGCTTTGGTGTTTTATTATTTGAAGTATAAACCAAGGTTTTTAATTCTAATCACTATAATGATTGTTTCTTTGAGTGGGTATTTCTTTTATTTTTTTGAAGGTGTAAACGGGCGAAAAAGTGAAGTAAATATTCCGTTTTATTTGAACGAGATTTCCAAAGATAAGGAAATTATTTATGTTGATAGATCTCTTTTTCATGAATATTTGTTTTCAGCTTACTCTTTGTTTTTGCCTAATATTCTTTCTTTAAATGATTATTCGGTTTTGGAAAATTTAAGAGAAGGTTTTTTAATTGCGGGCAAAAATTTAAAAATGCAAAACGCTTATCTTTTAACTTTTGAAAATCATCAAAATTTGGCTTTATATACTTTTGATTTTGATTTGTATAATCGTTTGAAAGAAGAGAAAAAAGTTGTTTTTGACGATGTTGTTAATAAAGATCTTTCTGTGGCAATTTCAAAGCTTTTTGATTTTTCATTCGGTAGGGGGCGAATTGTAAAATTCGAGGTGAAAAACGAGTCGGACTTTCCCTGGGTTAGCTACTTCCCTTCAAGACACAGTAAACATGAAACGCATGAAATTTCATTGCGTGAATATTGTTTTGATGGAGATAAAATCGTGGGCGAGAAAAGACGGCATTTCGATTCGATTATTTATCCGGGGGGTGGACAGGAATTCCTTTTTTATACCGTTTTGCCTGTTTGTAGCAAAATCACTTATGATGTGGTACAAGAAGGGTACAAGGGATTTTTACCCCTACTCGAAATTGATTTGAAATGAAAAAAATCGCAATTGTCGTTCAGAGATTCGGTGAGGAAATTTTAGGAGGAGCCGAGAGGCATGCTCTTGTACTTGCTAAAAAACTTTCCGAGCATTTGGATGTCACCGTCCTTTCCACTTGTGCCAAAGATTATTACAGTTGGAAAAACGAGTACAAGGAGGGAAAGTGTGAAGTGGGTGGAATAAGAACGATTCGTTTTAAAACGGATTTTCCGCGAGATAAAAAGAAATTTGACGAGATTTCTTCGGAACTTTTTTTAAATTCCGGCGACTTATCTTTGAATGAGAATTGGATGAAGGCGCAAGGCCCTTGTTCAAGCGATCTTTTTGATTATTTGAGTGAAAATGACGGGAAGTACGATGCTTTTATTTTTATGACGTATTTGTATGCCAGTACCGTATTCGGAAGTAGGCGAATTCAAAAATCCAAGAAATTTTTGATTCCCACCGCACATGATGAAAAACCGATTTATTTGCCGATATTTGAGCGTGTTTTTGCCGGTTTCGACGGCCTTATTTTCAACACCGAGGAGGAAAAACGGTTTGTGTTTTTTCGTTTTCCCAAATTAAAAGCGCCTTCAATCGTGATGGGTATTTCCGTGGATGTGCCGGAGATTGTTGAAGTGCCTGATAAGAATGAGAAGGTGTTTTCTTATATTGGCAGAATAGATGAGAATAAGGGCGTAAAAACACTTTTTGATTATTTTAAAAAACTTTCGGGAAAGAGTTCTTATAAACTTTTTGTGGCCGGTGAAAAGCATCTTGGAGTGTCTAAAAATGTGAAATATCTCGGTAAAATTTCGGAAAAAGAAAAGGCTTCCCTGATACTAAAGAGCGATTTTGTGGTTGTGCCTTCGCAGTATGAAAGCCTTTCTTTACTTCTTCTTGAAGCTTTTGCTTTGAAAACTCCAGTTCTTGTGAACGGAGCATCCGGGGTTCTTAAGGATCATTGTTTGAAAAGCAATGGAGGCCTTTGGTATGATGATTTTGAAGATTTTGCGGAGTGTGTTAAGTTCTTCGAAGAAAACCGTGAAAAAGCTGTTTTGATGGGGCAAAACGGATACGATTATTTTAAGAAAAATTATGATTTCAAGGTACTTATTCGAAAATTTTTAGATTTTGTTTATGGAAAATAAAGACACAAAAATCGATGTGCTTGAAATAATGAAGGGTATTAAAGAAAATGCCAAAATCGCTCGAATGAAGGCCGATAGTGATTTTTTGAAAAGCCTGGATATTAAAAATTTAAAAGGTGTTCCGGGTGAAATTTTTTCGGATAATCAAAACGATTTTTCTCTTATTTCAAAACTAAAACTAAAAAAAGTTCAAAAGAAGGGAGTTTTTGGTAAAATTATTAATTTTGGGCTTCGAAAATTTTATTTCGCTCTTCGTTTTCTTTTGGACTCAGTTTTTACTACGCAAGAGAAATTTAATGAGAAGGTGTCGAGATTCATGGATAAGCGATCAAAAGAGCTTAATTTCGATTATTTAAAGTTTGAGGAAAAATTTCGGGGGGAAAAATCAGCCATTTTGGAAAAACAAAAAAAATATTTGAGGTTTTTTGAAAATCGAAAAAAGGTGTTAGATATAGCTTTCGGGAGAGGGGAGTTTTTGAATTTTTTAAAGAATGAAGGAATCGGCGCCATCGGGGTCGATAATTATTCGCCTTTTGTTCTTGATGCTAAAAAAATTGGCTTAGATGTGTGTGAATCGGATGCTCTTTCATTTGTTCAAAATTTTGAAGGAGTTTTTGATGGTGCATTCTGCGCTCAATTTGCTGAACACATCGAGTCCGCTTATCTTTTTTCCCTTATTCAAAGCGTTTATGAAAAACTTGAAAACAACTCGTTTTTCGTAATGGAGACTATCAATCCGAAATCTCTTTCGGTTTTTTCAAACAGCGTGTATATGGATCCCACTCATTTTAGGCCCATTCATCCGGAAACTCTGAAATTTTTGTTTGAAAACGCCGGTTTCAGAGATGTCTCGTTTATTTTTAGCGGTGAATTTTCCGATAAGGAAAAGCTCGAAAAGGTATCTGAAGAAAACGAAAAGGATAGGGTTTATAATAGGAATATAGCGAAATTAAACGAATTACTTTTTGCCCCTCAGGATTATGCCGTTGTCGGAAAAAAATAAAATTGCATTTGTTTTGCCTTGGTATGGCCAAAATATTCCCGGTGGCGCCGAGGCCGAAGCGCGCGGACTTATTGAGATTTTAAAAACCGAATTTGAGGTGGAGGTGATTTCCACTTGTGTGAGGGATTTTTTCAGCGACTTTAATGACGATTTTTATAAAGAAGGTGAATTTTTTGAAAATGGCGTAAAAGTACGAAGATTTAAGGTGGATAAAAAAGAACGTTTTGATTTTCATAATGTGAATAGGCTGCTTATGCAGGGTAAAATTCCAAACGATGAGGAAGAAGAGATTTATATGAAGGGCCAAATTTCAAGCGCCGCTTTGAATGAGTATCTTAAGGACAAAGCCTTTGAATTTAAATATTTTTTCGCGATGCCTTATATGTTTGGGACAACTCGTGATTTGTCATTAATTGTTCCGGAAAAAACGATACTTGTTCCTTGTCTTCACGATGAGTCCTATGCTCGAATGAAGGCTTATAAAAGAATGTTTTCGAGTGTATTTCGCGTGTTTTTTCATATGCAGAGCGAGAAAAAATTGGCGGAAAAATTATTCGGAAAATTCGATTCGTTTCGAATAATTGGGGAAGCTTTGGATTTGAATGTGGTTGGTGAGAAAGATAGGTTTATTTCCAAATTCGGTATTCGTGATTTTTTTATTTATGTTGGACGCAAAGATGAGGGAAAAAATGTGCCACTTCTTGTTGATTGGTTTTTAAAGTATAAAGAGCTTTCAGGAAGTGCCGTAAAACTTCTTCTGATTGGGCCTGGTGAGCTTAATATCTCCTTGCCTTCCTCTGTGGTGGATTTGGGTTTTTTATCCAAGCAGGACAAGTTTGATGCTATCTCCGCTTCTTTGGGGCTTATAAATTTGTCTTTGAATGAGAGTTTTTCTTTGGTTTTGATGGAGGCGGGTTTACTTAAACGACCTGTTGTTGTCCTTGAACAGTCCGAGGTGCTTTTAGAGCATGTGGTTTCCGGAAATATGGGGCTTTACTGCTTTGATTTTTTTGAATTTTGCGAATGTTTGAATGTTTTGCAAAGTGATAAAGATCTTGGTTTAAAGCTTGGTGAAAACGGATATAACTACGTTCGAAATAATTTTTCAAAAGAGGTGGTGTTTAATAATATTCTTAGAAATTTGCGATGAAAGTAAATCAATTCGTTTCCAATTTTTGTTTTGGAGACGCCATATCGAATAATGTGCGAACTATTCAAAAAAAATTTTTTGAAAGGGGAATTGCGGGGGAAATTTTTACCCAATTTCCTGATGAGTACTCTAAAAATTCAAGTATATTTTTCAAGGATTACAAGGGGAATCCTGAAAATGTACTTATAATGCACGGTTCCACTTATTCGGAAATTTTTGATTATATTCGTGGTTTGCCGGATAAAAAAGCGCTTATTTATCATAATATTACACCTCCGAGTTTTTTCGAGGGATATAGCGATTTTTTTGTGAATCATTTGACTAAAGGTCTTTCTCAAATGAAAAATCAGGCCTGTGTTTTTGATTTGGCCTTGGGCGTTTCGGATTTTAATTGTGAGGCCTTAAAAGAGCTGGGCTTAAAAAATGTTTCTGAAATTCCCTTATATTTTGATTTTTCAAGGCTTGAAAAAGGCTTTTCCAGCGATTCTTTGAAAAATGTGTTAAGTGATTCCGGGAAAAATATTTTATTTGTGGGGAGGTTTGCTCCGAATAAAAAGCAAGACGATTTGATTAAGGCTTTTTATGTTTATCGAAAATATTTTGATGAAAAAGCTCATTTGATTCTTGCCGGAGATTTTGAAGGCATGGAAAATTATTTTTCGAAAATTTCGGCTTTAATTAAAGAGCTTAATTTGGAAAACTATGTGAAAATAACGGGAAAAATTTCCGATTTCGATCTTAATTTTTTGTATAAAAAAAGACCCCGGATGAGGTCTTTAGGATAAGCTAA
>CAYODN010000068.1:0-7082 GCA_964402735.1 uncultured Candidatus Peribacteria bacterium
TAAATCGTGTTGACGCCTTGCCAAAGGTTAAATCCGAAGAAATCACTCAGCAATACGTCTCAAACGAACTTAAAAATATCCTTACACAGGCCTCAAAAGAAGCGCAGAAGCTCGGTGATCAGTTTATTTCCGTCGAACATGTGTTTCTAGCCATGCTCAAGACGAAAAACGCCCTTTCCGACCTCTTGAAGAGTCTTTCTTACGATGCGGTTTTAGAAACCTTAAAGGAGCTTAGAGGCACAGACCCCGTCACCGACGACAATCCCGAAGGCAAATATCAAGCCCTCGAAAAATACACTCAAAATTTCACAAAGCTCGCTAAAATGGGCAAAATCGATCCCGTAATCGGCAGAAACGAAGAAATTCGCAGAATTATGCAAATTTTGGCTAGAAGAAGCAAAAACAACCCCGTTTTAATCGGAGAACCAGGCACAGGGAAGACAGCAATCGTAGAAGGCCTTGCTTATCGCATTGTAAAAGGCGATGTTCCTGACACTCTCAAATCCAAAGAACTCCTTTCCCTGGATCTCGGAGCGCTTATTGCAGGCACAAAATACCGTGGTGAATTTGAGGAACGAATCAAGGCCGTTTTAAGCGAATTAAGCAAGAACCAGGATTGCTATATTCTCTTCATAGATGAGCTACACACGCTTGTAGGGGCTGGAGCCACTGAAGGACAGATGGACGCTTCAAACATGCTAAAACCGGCCCTGGCGCGCGGAGAATTGCATTGTATCGGTGCCACCACACTCAAGGAATATCAGAAATATATTGAAAAGGATCCGGCACTTGAGCGCCGTTTTCAGCCGATTTACATCGAAGAGCCATCCGTAGAGGACACAATAGCCATTTTAAGGGGCATTAAAGAAAAATATGAACTGTTTCACGGCGTAAAAATTCTGGACGAAGCGATAATTTCCGCCGCAACTCTTTCCGATCGCTACATCACAGACCGCTTTCTGCCTGACAAAGCCGTGGATCTCATTGATGAAGCCACTGCGGTGCTTAAAATCGACCTTGAAAGTTCTCCCGCTGAAATTGACGAACTGGAGCGCAAAGTTATGCAACTCGAAATTGAAAGAGAGGCTTTGAAACAAGAAAAAGACGCAGTTGATAAGCTGAAATCCGTTGAAGAAAAACTTGGAGGTCTTAAAGAAAAACTAAATGCCCTAAAGCTCACTTGGCAAAACGAAAAAGCGGATATCGAAAAAGTGACCGATTTAAAAGAACAAATCGACGCACTTAATCGTGAAGCCGAAAATTTCGAACGTGAAGGCCGACTCGATAAAGTAGCTGAAATCAAATACGGCCGCATCCCCGAGCTTGAAAAAAGCCTTAAAGAACACGAAAAAGATCTTAAAGCCAAAGCTCACGATAATCAAATGATTAAGGGTGAGGTTACTGCTGAAGATATAGCCAAAATCGTCTCGAAATGGACGGGAATCAAGCTGAATAAGCTCAATTCTTCCGATACGGATCGTCTTATTCGGCTTGAAGACGAGCTTAAGAGGCGGGTAGTCGGACAAGAAGATGCAATTAAAGCCGTTTCCAATGTGATTAGACGTTCGAAAGCTGGAATTTCAGAGGAAAATCGACCTATCGGTTCTTTTCTTTTTCTCGGTCCCACAGGTGTCGGAAAGACTGAGCTTGCAAAGACAATTGCGGAATTTGTCTGCAATGACGAAAAAGCCCTTATCAGACTTGATATGAGTGAATATATGGAAGCTCACTCCGTTTCCAAAATTTTGGGCTCTCCTCCTGGATATATCGGCTTTGAAGAGGGCGGTCAGCTCACTGAAAAAATCAGAAAACGTCCTTATTCGGTGGTCCTTTTCGACGAAATCGAAAAAGCGCATCCGCAAGTTTTCAATATTCTTTTGCAAATATTGGACGAAGGCCGAATTACGGACTCAAAAGGCCGTTTGGTCAATTTCAAAAACACGATTTTGATAATGACTTCAAATATCGCCTCAAGCGAAATCCTTGAATTTAAAGGCGAAAAAAAGGCTCTTGAGTTGAAAATAAACAAAGAGCTTCTAAAATATTTCAAGCCCGAATTTTTAAATCGCATCGATCACACGGTCATTTTCAACGCTTTAAACGAAGAACAAATCAAAGAAATCTCGAAAATTCAAATGTCGCACCTTGTTTCAAGACTCAAAAAACAAGGAATCAACCTGGAAATTTCAGATAAAGCCTATAAATATCTCGCTGAAAAAGGCTATGACCCGCTTTATGGAGCCCGTCCCTTAAAACGTCTTATTCAGGATGAAATCGAAAATCCTCTAGCCTTGGACATTTTGGACGGAAAAATCAAAGAAGGCGACACGGTAAAACTCGATGTCTCAAAAAACGGAACTCTGCAAATTAAAGGCTAAACAATAGCGTTTCTATGCAGTATTCTTGAATATTTTGAAAATAGAGGCTCTTTCACTTCGCAAAAAATATAAGACATTTCGTTTGGATCAAATACGCTTTGAAACCCGATTATTTTGGGAACAATAAAGTTGCTGTTTAGTCTTTTAACTAGCCTTTTTATTTCAGCGGGTCCCGGTATTTGTATTCCTGTTTTTAATAATTCTTCGCAAATTTTTTGCCCGGAGATAAATGAAGGACAATAACTCCATAATGTGTTGAATATTACCTTCGGAACTGAAGCCAATTCGCTATTCATTGAGTAAATATCATCCAAATGTTCCTGTATTTCCTCAAACAATTCATTGCTAAGTTTAAGCACGCACCCTTTGCTTTTGAGTATGTTTTCAATCAGTGAGTTTATCCTTTCTTCATTTTCAGGAGTGTTTTCCTGCCTCAATAGATCGTTTGCTTTTTCCAGAATCGTAGAAATCACATTTTGAACGATTGAAGGCTTATCTTCATTTTCAATAAATCTAAACGGCCTAATTGGTACGATCTTTCCCCTTTCCCTTTCCATAATTTGCTTTAAATTAAACGCAGTATGTGATAAAATAATATGATATAATATTTTTGTCAAACGATAATGCCAAGAAAAAAAAGAATAAATGCAATCATAAAAACCCTGATTTTTTCCGATTTTTTTCTTTTTTTTGGAGTCGGCTTGCTTACTCCGATTTTTGCCGTTTTCATTATGGACAATATTGAAAATCGCATAGAAATAGTTGGTTATGCCACCACGACATATTGGCTTACTCGTTTGTTTGCAACCATTCCGGTTAGTCGGATTATGGATAAAATCAGAGGGCATCGCGATGAATATTATTTTCTCGTTTTCGGTACTTTTTTTGTGTCGTTTGTCCCGCTTTTATTGCTCCTTGCAAGCGATCCTTACCACTTATATTTGATCCAGGTTTTCAACGGACTTGCGATGTCGATGGCCGTGCAATCTTGGAGAATACTTTTCACCACATTCATAGATAAAAAAATGATGGGATTTGAGTGGTCACTCGAAGATGTCGGAATCAGTATTTCCACGGCGATAAGCGCAAGTTTAGGCGCCTTTGTTGTAAAACTTTTCGGATTCCCGGTTCTTCTTTTATCCATGTTTTTTCTTGAGACCATAGGTGCGCTTTTTCTTGTGTTTCTTCGTCGTTCCAAAAAAATCTTCACTCCTCCCGCTCCAGCGCTCTCAGACACCGACAAGGCCCCTCTGAAACTGGATACTTTTAAATAATTTTTGTCCAAATTCTTTTGCATAAGCGTCTTTTTTGTAATATAAGAAAAACGTACACAATTTGTTTTTTTCGGGATGTAGCGCAGTTGGCTAGCGCGCAGCGTTCGGGACGCTGAGGTCGGAGGTTCAAGTCCTCTCATCCCGACCAGCCTTCGCTCTGCGAGCTTCCGCGAAGCTTTAGCGTAGAGGAACCGCACTGCAGCCCTAATTCCTAAATAAAAACCTATGAAAAAATTTACCATTCTCTTTTCAACGCTTTTTCTTTTCTCTTGCTCGTTTTCTTTGAATATCAATACGGAAAAACAAAAGTCTGAAGAAAGTGTCGAAACCGGTGAAAGTCAAAACACGCAGGTAAATCTTGAAGAAAACGAGGTGTCTATCCCTTTAAATACTCAGATGGAAGCCTTAAAAACTTATCTTTCTTTTGAGATGGACTCTGTAAAGTACACGGTTGAAAAAGCTGAAGTCCTTCCTTTTCAGGAGTATAGTTCCAATTATGAAGAAAACGGCGAAACAAACCTCCTTTTTATGGGTCCCGTCTTGGAAAATTCGGATATGGGAATCAATGTTGCCATCACTTTTTCCGGTAAAAACGAGGGCGTTTTTGAAGGAAAAATAGATCCAGTTCCTTTTTCAAATCCGCTTTTCAATGTGGGAATTTCGGATTTCAAAAACAATATTTCAACCACCTTTGTTTCTACTTCTGAAAATGACGGTGCTCCCTTAAAACTTGAAATTACTCGTTTCGACGACGAAGCGATTCAGGGAAAATTCAGCGGCTCAGTGTCTGAACTAAGCATCGAAGGCCTCAATTTAAACAATAAAAGAAAAATTGAAAACGGAACTTTCACGATCTTTTTAAAATAATTAATGTGGATCCCTTATTATCCGAAATCCTTAAGAATTTAGCTCAAAGCAAATCCAAATACTGGAATATAAGTGAAGAAACCGGTCGTTTTTTAAACGAATTCATCATCTCTCATGACATTAGATCGGTGCTTGAAATCGGCACTTCTACCGGCTATTCGGGCATCTGGATAGCCGAAGCTTTAAGCCACACCCACGGACATCTTTATACAATGGAATCCCACAAAGAACGCTTCGAGCTCGGAGAAGAAAGTTTTAAAAAATCCGGTTTATCGCCGTTTATCACACACATTTTCGGCCACGCACCCGAAAAAATTCCTGAAAATATTATGTTTGATCTCGCTTTTTTCGACGCCACAAAATACGAACACATTTCATATTTTGAAAAAATAAAAACGCAAATTCGCCCCGGAGGCTTAATAATCGCTGACAATTTTCATTCTCACAACGAGGAACTTTCACCTTTTCTCACTCATTTAAAAACCTATCCAAATCTGGAAATTTCCGAAGAAAGCATCGGCTCGGGACTGTTAATTGTTCATTTAAATTCCGAAACGTAAATGGCTTAAAACAAGCCTAAATGCGCTAAAAAATTCCTGCCGGCAGGAATTTTCTGAACTTAAATCCCTTTACTTAACTCGCGAACTTGTTGTATAAAAAGCCTGTATTTGAACAAAAAATCATTCTCGGGGTGTAGCGTAGTTGGCTAGCGCGCAAGCATGGGGTGCTTGAGGTCGTGGGTTCAAGTCCCGCCACCCCGACCAGCCTTCGCTCTGTGAGCTACGGCTGGCACAGCCGATAGCGAGTATCATAGCGAAGTGCGGTTCCGCGAAGCTTTAGCGAAGAGGAACCAGAAATTTGCATCAGCAAATTTCCCTTAATTCTCAATATTTCATCCCTTCCCGCCTTGCCTTTCAATCAATAATTTCCTATAATCACTCCCTTATTTATTACTCCCAAAAACAATGACCTGGAAAAATACTGAAAAATGGGAAAAGATGATAAGCGGTGAAGATTGCGATTTTTGTAGTGATATTCATTTAGAAGAAAACCCGCATAGTTTTTTAGTCAGTGAGCTAAAGACTTCATTTGTTCGTTTACCCAAAAATCAATATTGGAAAGGATGGACAATCGTAGCACTTAAACGCCATGCAACCGAACTATACGAGCTCTCAGATCAAGAGTCGGCAGATTTTACGAAAGAAATAGCATCTGTTGCAAAAGCCGTTAAAGAGGTTTTTCAAGCGGTCAAAATTAATTACGCAATTTATGGAAATCTCTGCCCACACCTCCATTGCCACATTTTGCCCCAACAAATCGAAAACGATCCACACGCACCAATTAAGCAGAATGCAGAAGCCGTTTTTTTATCGGAAGATGAGTATAAAACTATTATTGAAAAACTAAGAGAAAAACTTTAGCAACTCCACAAATTTAAGTAAAATTATGGAACTCAACTCCACAATTTCCTGCAAATCTATGGAATTCAACTCCATAAAATTGACTTAATCTATGGAGTTGAGTATAATTTAGGTATGATAAAAAGAATTTACAATTTAGAAAAAACAATCAAACAAGGCAAAGTTTTGATTATTTATGGCCCTCGACAGGTCGGAAAAACCACTTTAATCAAGGAATTCATCGAAAAAACCAAGCTTACCTACCGCTACGACACGGGAGACGGTTTTCAAATACAAAACGAGTTGTCAAAATGCACATATGAATCCACTGATAATCATGTGGGAAATTATGATTTGATAATCATTGATGAGGCTCAAAAAATTCCAAATATCGGTAACGCCTTAAAATTGATGGTCGACAGGCATCCGGATAAATATTTTATCGCCACCGGTTCTTCTTCTTTCGAGCTCGCCAATAAAACCGACGAATCACTCACGGGAAGAAAAATTGTAATAAAACTTTATCCGATTTCAATTCTTGAATTGTCAAAAACCAAAGCGATTTCCGAAATAAAATCTTCTTTGGAAACAAATTTAATTTTTGGATCTTACCCGGAAGTGGAAGTGGCAAAACTCAATGATGATAAAGAGCAAATCCTGCATCTGCTAAGTGATTCATATTTGATAAAAGATATTTTGGAGTTTGATCGAATAAAAAGAGCAGATGTCATAATCAAATTATTGAAACTTTTGGCTTTTCAGATAGGATCGGAGGTTTCCGCAAATGAGCTTGGAAGAAGCCTTGGCGTCGACACAAAAACGATTCTGTATTATTTGGATTTACTCGAAAAAGCCTTTGTAATTTTTGGCTTGTCAGGCTATTCGGGAAACTTAAGAAAAGAAATCACCAAAATGTCAAAATACTATTTTTATGATAACGGAATCAGAAACGCCCTAATATCGAATTTTAACAAACTCGAAGACAGGAATGATTTAGGACAACTTTGGGAAAATTTTCTAATGATCGAAAGAAGAAAGAGAAACGAATACAAAAAATCCTTTCCTTCTTATTATTTTTGGAGAACTTATTCAAAACAAGAAATAGACTTAATTGAAGAAAAAAATGGCCTTTTATCAGGTTTTGAATTCAAGTGGAAAAATCA
>CAYODN010000069.1:0-7016 GCA_964402735.1 uncultured Candidatus Peribacteria bacterium
ATGTAATTATGAGCAATTTGGTTATAGAGAAAGGTACATTTTCAAATACGGGAAACGGAGATATAAGCTTCGGCCATTTTAATCAACTTGGAGGAATTTTCAACGGTGGCAATTCCAGTGCCACACTCAGCTTCGATTCAAGTGCTGCATATGTTCCGGGTGTGTTAATCGATGCCGGTGTATTCAACGCAAACGCAGGAGATTTATATATGAGATGGCTCGAACAAAACGGAGGAACATTTAACGCAGGTTCAACAACCCTTCGATTTGAAAACTCTTCCTTCGATGGATTCAATCTCAAAGGTGGAACATTCAATTCCTCAACAAATCCGATTCATATAAATTCGGAGTGGCACCATACGGGAGGTACATACTCAAACGATGCAACGCATGGAGAAAAAATCTTTGATGGTACTTACGGCTTTTCATCCATTGAAAACACAACAACGCAAGAATATTCAAAAATAACTATAAACAAAACCGACAGTACGGATAAAGTATATATAAAAACTGCAAGCCTTAAAGTAAAAGATTTAACGATAACAAGCGGCACACTGGACACAAAATCTCCTCTTGAAACGGAACAAGACATCATAATCACGGGAAACTGGACACTTGCGGATACATTAGCATCATTCGTTCCAAATACATCTACGGTATATTTTGATGGTGAAACACAATCGATTTACGGCGCAAACACATTTTACAATCTTGCAAAGCCCCACAATTCAAGCCTCGCTTTCGAACCCGGAGAATCTAATAAAACGATCGTAAACGGTACATGGACCATGCAAGGAACAAACTTGCCGAATGGACTTCTTCAACTTCGTTCAACAACAACGGGATCCCAGTGGTATATAGAAATAAACGGAACTTACGATATCGCCTACTTGGATGTACAAGATAGTAATTCCACATACGAAATTGATGCAAGAGGCACAGGTTCCATAGCTGCGGAAAACAATCCAAACAACTACAATTGGCTCTTCGATATAAGTGGAGGATCAACGGTTGTAAAACAAAATGCACCATCGGGACAAACGGGAGATACCACGCCGACTTTCAGCTGGGACGATATAAGCGGAGAAACGCAGTATACAATTCAAGTAAGAAATCTTGCAGACCTTGATTGGTCAAACCCGATAATGGAAATCACAAACATTCCGGCTGACTCAACAAGTATAGAAGCCCCAACCGCACTTGGTTTCAACACATATACTTGGAGAATTTATTCGGACATATCCGATCCGGCTCAAGCCACCACAAAAAATTTCCAAATTGTAAATCTGGTACCGGAGTTTAACACATACTTATACATTCTAATTTTACTCGCAGGAATCTACTTCATTTACCGTCAAAAACTCCAACACGACTAATCAAAGCAATTAAATGGCCCGGTCGTCTTTGGCTACCGGGCCATTTTTTAAACAAAATTTTTCAAGATAATATCGAACCATCAACCAATCGGTGGAACAAAAAATGTGATAACCGTTATTAAGAATTCCACTAGACTCTAGCGATAAATTGCTTTGCAATTTATCACTGGCAGGCCCAAGAGGATTTGAACCCCTACCAACGGTTTTGGAGACCGGTATGCTACCATTAACACCATGGGCCTAAAATCTGTATTTCAACGCCCTGCATTATAGAAATCCCTCCCCCTATTTGCAACACAAATTACTTCCATGTCGACAAAAAGCCCTCAAAGAAATTTTCTTTTTTCCCCTTTTCACCAAGCAAAATAAAAGTGGAAAGTTTATCAAGAAAAAGTTCCCGAAAAATCTCACCGCGAACGACCTGATCCTCCGATAAAAATCCCCAAGAATAAAGCACTTTCGAAAAATTCTCATAAAAACTCCACGCACTCAAAAAATTCACGTAATAAATTTTTTCATCTCCTTGTAAAGAAAGATTTCCCGACGCTGAAATAAACTCACTTGAATCGGTGATATTTTGTCTTGCAGCATAGTCCATAAAATTTTGTCCGAAAGAAAGCACTAGAATATTGTCTTCTAAAAGGCCGAAATAAAATTCCACCTTTAAGTCCCTTGAAATTCCCGGAAACAAAACCTCCATTTCAGAAAGCTTCTCGGAAGAAAGCAATGACAAATCAAGATAAGCCTTTTTAAGGCCATCATTCACGGTTTCAATCTTCAAAAGTCCCTCCTTCGAAATCACACCTGATGAAATAAGCTGACTATCTAGACTTTTCGAAAGATCCTCAAAAAACCTGTTCGCAAATTTCAAAAATTTCTGCATAGCAAGAAAATCCACCTCTTTTGTTTCAAGAAGAAGAGAAACATTCGGAAAACTCTCGGTAAAACTCATCAAAAAAGCGAATCTGGTATCTATCAAATCATAAAATTCATCCTTTTTAAGACCCAAAAATTTCTCAGTATCGAAATCCGAAAACAAAGAAACAAAAGACAAAAAACTCATATCCTGCAAAAGCAAAACCGCTCCATCCCCCGGCAAATACTTAAGAAGAGACTTTTCTGAAAAATTTTTTTCTGCTTTCGGAAAAAAACCATGCACACGAATTCCTTTTTCCTCCAAAAACACGGAAAATTTCACACCATCAGCAAGAAAAACCTGAATAAATGGAGAAAAAGAATACTCCTTGCCTACATTCAAAACGAATTTCGAAAAATTTTCTTCCTTCATGTTTTTAAGAACTTCCTGAAATTTTACAAAATCATTACTGAAAATAAAATTGGCACCTTTTTTAGCCAAAAACAAAGAGTCCTCTTCTAAAAGCCACACCTCCACACCCGATACAGTCATTTTTTCTAGTTTTTCACCAAATTTATTTCCCAAATAAGCATCGAGCAATATCTTCGCACTATCTTTTTCCCGAATATTTGCGGAAATCACAAAAGAGCCTTTCAGTAAATCCAAGCTGGGATTATCTTTGTAAATTGCCACCTTAAAGCCCGATTTAAACACGGGCAAAAACAAATTCTCAAAAGAAGCCTTCCCTGCAATAGAGTTCAAATCATCCACAAAATTGGCATATTTAAGATCAATCCCCGTTTCATGCCAAATTTTCAAATCTTTAAGATAATTAAAATACTCTGCCACATCGCCGCGCACTTTCTCATCCGAGTAGTCAACAACAAACACTGCCCCTCCCTCTGAAGAAAAAAGCCTCTCAGGCGATACACTGAAAGACTCGAAATTCTTATTTACACCGCAAGAACTAAGCAAAAAAAACACAAAAAAACAACAAATACAAAGCCTGGTTCTCATATTTTAAAGATTTTAGTTACCTTTTTTGGTATCTTTTCTCTTGTGTGTCACGGATTTTTTACAATGTGAACAATATTTAGCCTTTTCTTTCACAATTTCCGCATCTCTTCGTTTGCAGTAATAACTGTGATAGTTTGCTTTGTTACATTCTGTGCAATACCAAGTTGCATTTTGACTTTTTCCTTTTGCCATATTTTTCGATTTTTATCTTGTTTATCTAAAAAGTACTGAAATTCTAGCTGATTTTTCTCTATTGTCAAACCAAACATTTTAACTTAAATTATTAGCGCTAATCCTAAGTTGCCACTGTAGCTCAGTTGGTAGAGCACGTCCTTGGTAAGGACGAGGTCGGCGGTTCAATCCCGCTCGGTGGCTCCATTTTTCGCGAAGCGAAAAATGCCCTGAGCTTGTCGAAGGGCAACAACTCGCGAAGCGAAAAATGCCCTGAGCTTGTCGAAGGGCAACAACTCGCAAAGCGAAAAATGCCCTGAGCTTGTCGAAGGGCAACATTTCACAAGGCGAGTACAACCGGAACAAGGCCTAAAACTGCGGCACAAGGAGGTTTCTCATCCCCTTCACAGGTCTTTCAAAAGGCCTTAAATCAAAAGCCTCAAACTTTTCTTCAGACAGTTTTTTACCCATAATTTTTACCATTGTCGATATTTCAGGCCTAAATTTTTTAGGCAACCTGGCGCGTTCAAAATCTACAAGCCAAGTTTTTCGCTCCAAATCAACAAGTTTAAACGAAAAATCGGCTTCAAAATCAACAATCACCCCTACAAGAAGCCCTTCGGAAGGCCTCATCCATTTCATTTCATGCTTTGGCTGAAATCTTTCATAAAAAGGCACATTCACAGCAAGTTGGCCATGTAGCCACTTGGCCATTCCAGATTGAAAAAGTAAAGAACCTATAAGCACACTCAATGCTATGCTTGCAAACACAACATAAACATATTTTCTCTTATATCCGCGCTCCGTATTCCGAAAATTCAAAATCGCAATAACGGAAAAAGCGATAAGAACCAACACCCAAAAAAAAGGCACCACTCCGGCCACAGCGGAAAAAACGGAACCATAAACAGACTCGTAAACATCCAAATCCCCCGTTTTCACAAAAAACAAAATCACGGAAATAGACACAGCTCCCATCAAAACGGATAACACAAACCCCGCCCAAACAACCCCATCTTTAAGCAAAAACTCCCACTTCGGCCTTGGAGAAATACCTTCTTTTTCAATTTTTTCAATGATTTTATCGCTTAGATTATTCATGTGTAATTTCGTTATATTTTTCTTTAAACTGCTTTTTAGCTCTATTTAAAAGCGTTGCCACCGTACCGGCAGGTTTTTTCAAGATATCCGAAATTTCATCATAATCCTTATCCTCAAAATACCTCAAAACAAGTACTTCCCGATACTTCAATTCCACCTGTGCAAGGGCCTTGGCAACAATCTCAAATGTTACACTTTTATCTAATTCTTCCAATAAGTCGTTTTCCGCTTTCAGATCTTTTACAAAATTTTCCGTCAATTCAACAGTTTGAATTTTCTTTTTTCGATAAACGGAAACCGCATAGTTATGAGCAATTCGGTATATCCAGGAAGAAAATTTCAGTTTCGGATCAAAAGCGTTCAAGTTTTTATAAATTGAAATAAAAATCTCCTGAAGTGCGTCTTCAATGTCTTTCTGTTCAAACCCGAATCGCTTCAAATACGCTCCGAGTCTCCGCTCATAACGCCCAATCAATTCTGCAAAAAAAGAACTATCGGAAATAGTTTTTTTCACCAATTCTTCATCTGAAAAAATCAAATTATTCACAAAAAAATATTTTTACACCAATTAATACGGAGTTCATCAAAATTTCTTTCAAAAAAAAAGAGCCCGGAATTTTCCGAGCTCTTTCCGGTTTTTACTCAACAACTACAGCTAAAGGAATTGAAACTGCTGAGTCCTCAGCTGGAACGCTTCCTTCTGGCAATACTTCAACGGATAAATCAACAGATGTTCCGTTTTCAGTACCTTCCATAGGAGTCTTTTCTTCGGCTGGAAGAAGGCTACAAGCTGAAAAAATCACGCCTGTAACGATTGTTAGAGCCAAAAGAATTGCTGTTTTTTTCATACTATTCTTTTTTTAGATTATATTAAAATTTAACACGAGAAGACTAACACCCGAGAAATTAAAGGTCAATAAATTAATACTTTACAAAAAGAAGAAGCCTTTTTTTGAATAAAAAGGCTTTTGAGAGAGGCTCCACCGATCCGTTGACGTCTTTGTATACTGGCCCCCTTTAGGAACAAGTGGGTGCTCACACCTCAAGGTTATACCGAGAGAAATATCGAGCTCCCTTTATCTACTATGATAGAGAGAGTAGATAAGACTTTATCGAGATAAGCAGAGCAACTTCATTATAAAAAAATGGCTTTAAAAAGCAAACCGTCAAACTTGATTAAATCTTGAAAATAAAGGCTTTATGCACCTAAAAACAAAAGCATTTCGATATTTTTTGCCAAAAAAGTAAGAACAAAAGCCAAAAAAGAAAAACCGAAAACATTTCCCAAAATAAAAACATCAATCAGAATTATGACAATAAAATATTTCTGTCCCTGTTCCAAAAAATTATCAAAACTCAAATAATATCTGCGTGGAACAAAAAAACCGAGAATTTTTGAACCATCAAGAGGCGGAATGGGAAGTAAATTGAAAACACCCAAAAACACGCTGATATGAAAAACATATTGAATTAAAAGCAAAACAAATTCGGGAAACACATTGACGCCATATTTCCAAGGAAAAACCATCGAAAAAGCCAAAAGAAAACTCGAAAGAGGACCGGCCAAAGCCGTAATAGCATTATCTTTCACCGGATTTCTGAAATTCGCGGGATTCACAGGCACAGGCTTCCCCCATCCGATTTGCTGAGTAATCAAAAACACAAGACTTCCGATAAGATCAAGATGCCTCACCGGATTAAGGCTCACACGTCCTGCATTTTTTGCCGTCGGATCGCCAAGCTTGAAAGCAACAATAGCATGAGAAGCCTCATGAATGGTCAAATTTATAAGCAGAGCAACGATAAATATCAAAAATTCAAGCATAATTTTTCTTAAATTTCTCCAACATTATAATCAAATCTAAACAAAAATAAAGAAACAGAAAACTCAAAAAAAACATGAAACAACCTGATCAAAACATAAATTAAAAAACATATTTGACAAAGTATAAAAAAGCGACTAAATTAAAACATCAATTAATCACAAAAAAATATGAAAGCCCCAGCATTCGTAATCGGAGAATTCGTTAAAACAAACGAAAATTATAAAATGCTCTCCACTTTAAAACCATTTAAAGGTGAAATACTGGAAATCCAATATTTTCAAGATAGTTACTCAGCGATAATACGTGACACAAGAAACAAAATACAAATGTGTGATTTTTTTTACTTAGAACATATTGATTCTCTATTAGAAGGCGACGAAGAAATTGAAGAACCCACCGACAATAAGTATCAACAATACGCCGAAAGATTTGCACGAATAGCCTCCGACGAAAACACATCCCCAGAGCCTTCAGTTTCCGAAAGATTCAAAGGAATGGTCTCAGATATGGATCCACCAGCCCCACCATCCCAACCTTTTCCTCCAAATGTTATTAAATTTGTAAGAAAACCTAAACCTAAAAATTAACCAACCCTAGCTCGCGCAAACGAGCGAAGACTGTGATCCGTACCCAATTTAGTAGACACTTTAGAAACCCTCTACCCGCCCC
>CAYODN010000070.1:0-6941 GCA_964402735.1 uncultured Candidatus Peribacteria bacterium
TCTCATTACTAAAACATTGGCCACTTATCCGGGGTTTCCTGCTATACAAAAAAAGCGCGGATCTTAAAGGAATCGCGCTTTTTTTGTGAAGACTTTTAGAGAGCTTAAGTTTAGCAGGGCTCGCTTTCTCCTGTCCTTAATTTTTCTCGGCTTCGAGTACGGAGTTTAGCGAGGCGATGGCTACTTCAAGTTGTGTCAGGTCGGGTTCTTTTGTGGTGAGCTTTTGGAAGAAGAGGCCCGGGGCGATCAGGGCTTTCACTATTAGGTTTTCAGCGTGTTTTGCTGATAATTTCAGGTATTCATAAGAAATTCCGGCTATAAGTGGCAAAAAGGCCAAACGAAGACCAAAGTTTGCAAGAAAGTTTTCTTGTTTTGGTACAAATGTATATACCAAAATCGAGATCAAAAAGACGATTAAGATGAAACTTGTGCCACATCTTGGGTGAAATCTGGATTTTTTCTTGGCGTTCTGCGGTGTGAGTGGCTCGTTTTGTTCGTAATTAAAAATGGATTTGTGTTCTGCGCCGTGGTATTCAAAAATTCTTCTGAAATCTTTCCATAAAGTAAGGAGATATAAATATCCGAGGAAAATGGTCATTTTTAGGGCTCCGTCGATTAAATTGAAAATGATAAAATTTTCTTTCACAAGCGAAATTTTGTCTTCCAGTAGGGAAGTGAGGAGTAGGGGAACAAACTTAAACAGAAAAATACTCAATGCGAGGGCCACAATCATTGAAATTGCGAATGAAAATGCGCCGAGTGTAGTCCCCTTCTTTTCGCCATTATTTTCCTCCGGCGGAAGCGATTCGTTTGCCGAGAAATTTATTGAATCGGTGCCGAGATACATCATTTCAAAAAGGTTTATCACTCCCCTAACGATTGGGATATTTAAAAATTTAAATCTTTGTGTAAGCGTGTGATATTTTTTAAGGCGAGTTTTTATCGTGGCATCGGGCTTTCTTACACTTACCGCAATGTGATTAGGAGACCTCATCATCACACCCTCAACAACCGCTTGGCCACCCACTGCAAAGTCGATTTTTGGCTTTGTGTCGGCTTCTGTATTTAACAATATGTAAATCCAATATGCTAAAAATAAATTTACTTTCAAGGTGTTTCTTGTTATGAATTTAGGTAGTCATTTTAGCAATTTTTTTATGAAAGTGAAAATTAAAAGGATAGACAAGAGCCTGCCACTTCCGAAATATGAAACTTCCGGAGCCGTGGGTTTTGATATTATGGCCAGAGGAAGCCATAGCGTGGCTCCTGGTGAAATTAAGCTCATTCCATCGAATTTGATTGTGGAAGTTCCCGAAAAATACATGCTTGTAGTGGCTTCCAGAAGCTCGACTCCGAGGAAAAAGGGTGTTTTACCTCCTCATGGTTTCGGGGTAATTGATACAGATTACTGCGGACCTCAGGATGAAATATTGGTTCAGGTTTATAATTTTACTTCCAATACGGTTGAAATCAGCCATGGAGAAAGAATTGCGCAGGGTGTTTTTGTGCGCGTGGATAAGTTTGAAATTGAGGAAAGCGAGGAAAATTTTAAGGAAGGAAGTCGCGGTGGTTTCGGTTCTACAGGAATTTAATAAATTTGTTTCTCTTTAGTTTAATTTCTGATAATCTGATTATATGGAAAAAGGCTTATTTATTGCAATTTACGGTGTGAACAATCTCGGGAAAACCACTCACGCTGAGATACTTCGGGAGAGGCTTTCCGGTCTTGGTTTTAAGGTGAAAAGAATCAAATATCCGGTGTATGATATCGAGCCTTCCGGTGTATATATAAACAAATTTCTGCGTAATGCCGAGTTTCGTCCGGATATGACTCAAGAGGAATTTCAGCTTTGGTACGTGCTTAATCGTTATCAATATCAAGCCGAGCTCAAGAAAATGCTTGATGAAGGCACAATAGTTATCGCGGAAGATTACAGCGGAACGGGAATCGCTTGGGGAATCGCAAAAGGTATCGATGAGGAGTTTATTTTAAACGCAAACAGCAAACTTCTCGAACCCGATTTGTCGATTTTGTTTGAAGGAAGACGAAAACTCGAGAGTATCGAAAGCGGACACCAACATGAACAAAACACCGAACTTACCGAAAAATGCAGACTCGTTCATGAACAACTCGCTGAAAAATTCGGGTGGAGAAGAATGCATGTGGAAGAGAAAATCGAAGATACCGCTTCAAATTTATGGGATATCGTTTTTAATTATTTGAAAGAAAACAATTATGTTAGCTGAAATAATGGACGGAAAAGATCTTTCCGAAGAAATGCTTGAAAATTTAAAGGTTGAAATTGCAGAGATCGGGAAAAAATCCGGTGTTGTTCCTAAACTCGCAATTATTCTTGTGGGAGACGACAGCGCTTCTTTGGCTTATGTAAAGAAAAAAAAGCAGGCTCTTGATTTTGTGGGCGCGAAATACGATGAAATTCTTTTCGGAAAAAGTGTTTCTACGGATGAACTTATTCTTAAAATTGAGGACTTAAACGCCGATGACTCCGTTCACGGAATTTTGGTGCAAGTGCCGCTCCCCTCCCATATTGTGGAGGACGATGTGATTCATGCGATTTCACCGGAAAAAGATGTGGATGGTTTTACGGCTTATTCAATGGGAAATTTACTACTTAAAAAAGAAGAGGATATTTATCCTCCCGCTACTCCTCTTGGTGTGATTCGACTACTGGAACACTATGAAATACCGATCGAGGGAAAAGAGGTGGTGGTGATTGGGCGAAGCAATATAGTGGGAAAGCCACTTTCGGTGATGCTATCCAATAGAAACGCAACTGTGACTCTTTGTCATTCAAAAACGAAGAATATTTCTTTTCATACCATCCGAGCCGATATTTTGTGTGTGGGAGTGGGAAAACCGGATTTTATAAAAGGTGAGATGGTGAAAAAAGGCGCTGTTGTTATCGATGTGGGTTTTTCAAGAGATGAAAAGGGCAAAATGCATGGGGATGTAATGTTTGAAGAGGTGCTAAAAAAGGCCGACTTCATTACTCCCGTTCCGGGTGGTGTCGGCCCTATGACTGTAGCTTGTTTGGTTGAAAATCTCGTAAAATCCGTGAAAAGTAAGATTTAATTTTTGATTTTCTTTACGATTTCTTTGGCTTTTTTAACGCCTTTGTTGATTGTTTTTTCAATTTTCTTTCTTTTATCTTTTGGAACATTTTCCGTATATAGTTCTTCTGCTTTATCTTTGGCCTTAGAGCTTAATTCTTTGGCTTTTTCAAGACCTTTTTTTACATTTTCATCTTTTGCAACAGTCTTGGCTGTGGTGGAAATATCATCCCCCATCGTCTTTGCGGCTCCTTTTACTGCTGTTACAGGATCGTCTTTAATTTCTTTTCTTAGGTCGGATCCTTTTTTGGGTGCGAATAAAACGCCCAAAACGGCTCCACCAACCACTCCGGCGACCAGAGATTTCAAAGTCTTAAACATAGAAATAAGGTTATGTTTTATGAAAATATAATACACGGAAATAATTTTTTTGAAAGAATTTTTTTAATTATTTTCTAAATTGCAACAACAATAACGCCTAAATCTACAACAACCGGTTTTAAGTTTTCAGGATCGGTCTCGTCTATATAATAAAAATCCACATCTACTTGAAGCTTAGATCTATCCAAAGATCCATCTTCATTTTTCACGTATCCAACTGCGGTAAAGACGGTACCGCCTCCACCTATTTTTTCTTGATAAGTAAAATCACTCTTAACTGATAACGACCCACTTGGTCCCGCGAAGCCAGACAAGTCGAACTCATAAGACTTTCTTAAATCCTTTACTACTTGATCTACATCCTTGTCCAACTGCTTAGAATCACCAAGTGAAGTAGTGGCAATATCTCGTAATGCCGATTCATTCCAATTTTGAACCCTGCCTTGTTCATCCAAGAATCCCGAATCAGAAAGTTTTTTGATTATTCTTAATTTCTGCTCTTCCGATAGTCCTTTTGTATAATCTAAAAAATCTTTGACCGTTACAGTCAAGTGATTATGAAAAACACTAATTCCCTCCCGAAAATATGCACTTTCCGCCGTACTAAACGATCCGTTATAATTTCTATAATAATAATCTTTATTTAAAACTATATTTCCCGAATTATCAAAAACTATTTCTCCTCCGATCTCAGAATTTACCTCTTCCAAATCGAGATTAATCATGGTTTTTAATGAATTATTCATCGATTCGGTTAATAATCCATCGGAAATAATGCACATCCTAAGCAAATTTAATGAATTTATTGTCTTCAAGTCGGGTCTTTCAGAAATGTTCATGCTCTTAAAATATTTGTCGTTTCTCTCTACCATTGTTTTTGAATACACTTGGTCTAAAATCTTTTTTTCCATTTTCTCCCGGTCATTGTAAAGGTCTACCAATGAAGGATTCTCAATCATTTCTATTACCATTGTAAAATCTCCTTCAGAAATAATTTCGCCATTTTTTCTTAAGAAATCCAAAAGTTTCAAAAAATCTTCAAAATGTTCAACAATTCGAACAACAACCGAAAAATTTAACCTATGTATTTGAATTTCGAAATTTTCCAGCAAAAATTTCACCACATCGGAATAATCAGTGCTAAAAATTATGGATTCAAGGGATGGATTTGCTTTTATCATCTTATATAATTTTGCTATTTCTGTAATTTCATCAAAAAAGTTTTGTTCCGGAAAAACAAATTTAAATTTCTCTGCAAAGCCTACAAAATCATCTTGACTAATTACATCCGCCAAATCATCCCGAACTAGAAGGTTTGCCAAATTTTCTACATTTTCCCTTGAAAAAATAAAATTAATTTTTACGAGATTATTAACCGTTGTTTTTAAGCTTGGTATATTTCTAAGATTATAGAATACTGATATTAGAGGTAAATGATTAGCAATATCTCCATTTATTAAATAAGCATCTTTCGTACTTAAGTACGCTTCTCGTATTTCCGGATTATTGAGGAATGCCAAGACCTCATTAGCGTTTTCGTCACTAAAATATTTGAAGGAATAAGATACAGTAGTGTCGTCTATTTCATATTCATTCAATAAAATTTGCGAAATCGTTTTTGCTGTTTCAAAGTTATTTAGTATCCTGTCGCTTGAAATAATGGATAAGTCCATTACTGTTAAGTATCCATCTCCTTCATATATCGTGAAAAATTTTTCAAGGAATTCTTTATTTGAGATGTCAGTTAATTTATCAAAGTTCTTTAAAATATCATTGAACCTTTCCGCATCATAATTGTAGTGCTCGAAACTTACATAAGAATCTCCATCTTTACCTCTCTTAGGTTTAAAACCATAGAGAGAGATGATCTGCTTAATTTTTGGAAGATTCTTGGATTCCGAAAAAAAATCCATTTTTTCTTGATTTTCAATAAGGTCAGAAAATTCATTAAAAGGAATTTGTTCGAATCCCCATACATTTATTAATTTTTCGTAAACATGTTTAATATCTGGGTTTTGCAGTTTTCTTAAAATTTCCGGAGAATTATTAATGTTTCCAAAATCGTAATAAATGTTTCCATGTTGACTATTTTTACTGAAATATAAATTATCGTACCCAAATTCCCGCAAAATCGTCAATGTACTATTTTCCAAAGGTTCAATGACGCCATCTTTTACGGATTCTGGTTTTATGCCAAATGCCTTAAAATTTTGTTCCATTGTCTCTGAATCATCCCCCATTACTGAGTAAATCTTAGTTAAAAGCTCGTTTGGACTAAGATCAAACTCCTGCGCGGTTTGATTAACGGCTTCATAAAAACTCTGAACTTTCTCATAATCAGAATTTATGGCAAAATTTGAGAGTTTTTGAATTCTATCTTCAATTTTAGCATCAAGTTTGGAGTCCGGGATATCGACTTTTTCACTCGTCTCAATTTTTTTCTCGATAGAATCTAAATGTTCTTTTTGAAGTTCAAATCCCATTTTACAATAAATTATTCAAGATTTTTTAATAACTCTTCGGCCTTTAGTTCATCATTATTCGACATTTTATCGGAATAATTTTTCCGGCTTCTTTTGAGTAATATTTCTAATATTTCTAAAAATGTTTTTTTCTCCATTTTTGTTTTTTATCCTTTAATTATACAACAAAAAGAGCTATTTCGCAAACAGCATCGAGACATCTTTTTCTGCTTATTGCAAATGCGACTCGGGGGCGTTGGCTTTGGTAGGCCGTTTTTAAATTTTTTGCAAGCTTATAATTATTTCTTCAAAGATTTGTTTTTGTCTTTCGAAATCTTTTTCGGCATTGTTGCATGGAGTTGAGATTTGAGATATTTCCGCATTTAGACCTTCTTCTCCTTCGAATTTAAAAATATAGGAGCCTTCGTTTTGGTACACCAAAAGGTCCTTACTTTCCCGAAGTTCCTCGTTTCCCGGCCTTAAACTGTAAATGCTACCCAATAAAGAATCTTTGATTTTCAATATCACAATGTAGTTTTCAACAAGATGGCAATCCTTTGTGGTTTTTGGATACATTGTGAGATATTCCTTTTCTTCTTCCTTTTGATAATCCAAGATGTATTTTTCGTTCTCAAATTTTTTCACACCTCCTTCCATAGATTGGAAGGTCCAGTTTTGGCTTGAAATTATCGATAAAGCCTCGTCCATGTTTAAAATTGCAGTTTCGCAAAAACTTTCCGTATCCGAAGACAATATTCGATCGATGTTTTCCCTTACATTTTCCGAATATTCGTTTGTATATGTTTTACATTGTTCTTCATATACGGACCTCTCCTCGACACAGCCAAAAGCGCTTAATGCTGTGAGAAATAGATATGGTGATATTTTCATGTTTAATTTTAAGTTTTATTTTGATATGTTTTTGCGCTTTTGTCAATCCAAATCTTTGCTTAGGTCTTTGAAAAATGCAGTTTTGTTGACTTATGGGCATAAAGTAAATAAAATTGCGTCGTAAAATTTTTAAAA
>CAYODN010000071.1:0-6632 GCA_964402735.1 uncultured Candidatus Peribacteria bacterium
GAGAACCGTGGGGGCTGGCGGTCTGATAAAGGAATTTAGAAAATGAACGTGAATCGATCCTCTGTCTGTGCCTCCTGTGTCATTGCCGTAAGCGCCTCCCGCAATGTCTGTGATTCCGTCACCGTTTAAATCACCGATATCCGAGATCGCAAGGCCGTAATAATGCGTGTCCGCAAGGATCGGGCCGTTTACAGTAGAGCTTGATATTTTAAGTGTGGAATTAAGCGTGCCGTCTGTTTTCAAAGACTGAATATATGCCGCGCCGCGATTTGTGCCGCCTGTATCATCAAAAACCGCCCCAACCGCAAGTTCCGTAACGCCATCGCCGTCCAAATCGCCAAGCGCCCTTACTTGAGCACCGTACCTGTCTGAGTTGATGAGAGTTGGGCCGTTTGGAGTGGCCGAATCGATTCTGGTTGTTGATTTTATTGTGCCGTTTGAGTTCATAAAATGAATGAAAACCGCTCCCCTATCCGTTCCTCCAAAATCTTCCGAATCGGCTCCTACCGCAATATCCAAAACACCATCGCCATCCAAATCGCCGAGTGATGTGACCGATCTGCCATAACCGCTGGCATTGCTTAGAGTGGCGCCATTCGGAGTGAGAGATGTGAGTTTGACGGTGGATTTTATTGTGGCATTTGAGTTCATATAATGAATATAAACCGCTCCCCTTCCGGCTCCACCCGTATCGTCACCAGTGGCACCGGCCAATATTTCAGTGACACCATCGCCGTCCAAATCCCCCAATCTGGCTACGGATAGCCCATAAGTATCGCTGTTAATTAATGTGGCACCATTTGGAGTGAGTCCATTTATTTCAACAGTGGATTTTATTGTGGCATCGGCATTGAGAAAGTGAATGAAAAAGCCACCGCGATTAAGGCCTCCCGCGTCTCTCGACCATGTTGATACTGCGATATCGGTGACACCATCGCCATCAAGATCGCCTAAATTATCAAGCCCAACTCCGTAAAAATCGGCGTCGTTTAAAGGTGCGCCATTTGGTGTGAGGCCGTTTAGTTCAGTTGTTGATTTAACGGATCCATCGGAATTCATAAACATAAGTTCGACGGCGCCCCGGTTTGTACCGCCGGCATCGTCCGCATACAAGCCCACCATTATATCGGGAACGCCATCCCCATCGAAATCGCCAAGGGGCGCAATGCTCGTACCGAGACCATCGCTATTGTTTAATACGGGGCCGTTTACAGTGGTGGAATTAATTTGCACAGTGGTATTCGTAGGAGAAACCGCTGCAGATGCGGAAAAACCATGCAAGAATAACAAAAAAATGAGGGGAATGAGTACTTTTTTCATAGGAAAATTTTCTTAATTTTGAGGGAAAACAAGGAAAATTACAAGACATGTTAAATACATGTTAAATACATGTTAAATACATGTTAAGTGTTAACATGTTGTGGCATCAGTGGGCTTTTTCATTGGTGTTAAAACTTTTCTTTTAGATTTTTTAACTTTTCGGAGGGGTAATAACGGACGAATTTTCCATCTCTTCTTGCCTCGATGTAGCCTTTATTTTCAAGCTCTTTTAAATCTTTTGCGGCTGTTTGGCGCGTAATATTATAAAGACCGCGGTGTGAAGAAATTGTAACATTAGAGGAATTGTCCGAGATAAGATGATGCAGCAGTTGTTTTTGCCTTTCATTGATATCAAATTCCACACCAACGAGTTTATCCAATTTATTGTTTTCATTGGCCTTTAAATCTATGTAAGACTTAAACTCCTCAAGGGCCTGAAGAATTTTCTTAATATGAAAATCATAAAAATATGTGAGATCGAGATCATCTTGTTCACTATAAATATAGGCCATGGCATACTGCTTCGGCGCGTTTTTTATCACTACGGAAATCGGCATGTATATTATTGTTTGATAACCTTTCCCAAGCAAATACCAATAGAAAAGAGCTCGTGCTAGCCTTCCGTTTCCATCACAAAACGGGTGCAAATAAGCCAACCAAAAATGTAGAAAAATCGCCTTAATAACAGGGTGAATAAATGAATCAGAGGCGTCTTCGTTTGCAAAAGAAATCAATCTTTGGATTTCAGTTTTTAAAAATTTTTCTCGAGGTGGCTTATGAGTGATAAAGGTTTCCGTGCCAATATCTCCCTGAACAACAACATCATCTTTGTCTGTTCTGAGCCTTCCAATTTGCTCCTCTTCGATATCGGTACTCTTCGTCAATTCTCGATGCAAATCTAGAATCATATCTAAAGAAAGCGATTTTTTTGAATAATCGGATTTGATCAGTTGGATGGTTTTATAGTTGTTCAAAATCATTTGCTCCGAATTCGTCCTCGGGGGAATACCCTCTATGAGCATTTTTTTCGCCGCTGATCTCGTAGTGTGTGCGCCTTCCAATTGGCTTGAAGCAATCGCCTCTTCCATAATTCCATGAATAATCAACTGATTTTCCTTGGAATCGGAAAATGTTTTCGACATAAGCTCCCCTCCCGCGTACATATCGATTTTGTGCAAATATTCATCCGTATAGTCCAAACGAATCCATTTGAAAAATTTTCCACTTTCGGACTTTATTACCGTATCGTTAGCCAAATAATTCCTTAGTGTGCGAATTGCCAACCATCCATCCTCCGGAGAAATGCCAAATTTTGGTATTATATAGCGGAGCTTTTCATATGGTAAATAATTCGGGAAATTGGATTTCTTGAAAAGATCAAACAAATTTTTATTATTAAGAATTTCAGAGAAATTTTTTGGGTTTTCTTTACTTTTGCCGGAAAAATCAGGCTTTTGAATTTTAAAACTTCTTAATTTAGCCATACGCATATGTTAAATCATCTCTTTCACTTAACATATTATCATTATGTTAAATAAAAAGCAAGACTTAACATGTTAAGTACATGTTAAGTACATGTTAAGTGTTAACTGGGGGGGGGGTTGCAAAAAAGCGGCTGTGGTGATTCCTTGTGGATGTATTGCCCTTCGACAAGCTCAGGCCAATTTTTGCTTACGCAAACAAAAATTTTCGCTCTGCGAAAATTTGGTGGGTCGGGCGGGAATCGAACCCGCGACCATTAGCTTAAAAGGCTACTGCTCTACCGACTGAGCGACCGACCCGAGTTGTCAAGATTTTTAAAACACGCGTATATTAGGGCTCAAGTATCATAAAATCAATAGAATTTTTATTCTTTTTTAGTATAAAGACTGTGCAAAAGAAACGACACAGCGGGAAGAGCAAAAAGCATATATGCATTGTTCACGATAAATCCGATCATTTTTGATTTTTCGGCCAAATCGCCGAGAATGTTTCCGGTGTTTTCGAGTTCCCCACCTCCCACTAAAGAAATTCCGCTTACAAAGGCCAAAATCACACTTAAAATCAGGCCAGCACTCATCACCGAATAAATCATACTGAGCATCAAATGAACTATTTTGGAATTATCCGAAGAGGTGGACACATCAAAGGCTCCTCGAACCGCAAAAAGAATCACCATGGCCACAAAAACAAGCACTTTCACCAAAATAATCGCCTCGTATTCGTTGCCTACCGAAGCCATTTTCAAGATGTTCATAAAAAATGGAGAACCTGCGAAATATTGACCGAAAATATTTCCGCCGGCATCAGCTGCAATCGCCGCAATATAAGTACCGATAATAACCTTAAGAGTATTGTCTTTGCCGATTATAAGGCTATATGAAACGATAATCACAAGAAAGACCAATATAAATAAGTCCCATGAAAGACGAATGTCCATATTTTTAAGGATTGAGGATATATCCGAAAAAAACTTTATTCTTTTTAGGACTCTTTTGCAAGTTCTTCAAAAATTTGACGCTCTTTTCGGCTTAATTTTGTTGGAACAATCACTTTTATTTTCACAAAGTGATCGCCTTTTTTGCCATTATCCAGCCGTGGTGCGCCTTTTTCTTTGAGCTTGAAAACCGTGGCTTCTTGAGTACCCGCCGGTATTTTGATTTTCGTTTTTCCGTAAAGAGTATTTATTTCCGCTTCAGTTCCTAAAACGGCTTTTACAATTGGAATTTCGAGCTCCGTATAAATAGACGTACCCTCTCTGTAAAATTCTTTCGATGGTTTTACTCGGATATTCAAATATAAATCGCCGGCTTCGCCGCCCTTGATTCCCGCTTCGCCTTTTTGGCTTACTCTTACCACTGATCCGTTGTCCACACCGCCGGGGATTTTTACATTTATTTTTTCGGATTTTCTTATTCGGCTTGTGCCATGACAAACTTTACATCTCTGCTCAGGAATTTTGCCTTCACCTCCGCAAAAATCGCATATTCTTGTGGATTTCATTTGGCCCAAAATTGTGTTTTTTATCGTTGTGACTTCACCAGTGCCGTGACATTCCTTGCAATCTACAATTTTGCTTCCCTTTTCCGCTCCGGTACCATCGCAATTGTCGCATTTAGCCGCTTTTGTAATTAAAAGCTCCTTTTCGACACCGAAAACGGCTTCCTCAAAAGATATTTCTATTTCGGATTCTATATCGTTTCCTCTTTGTTTGGATGATCGTTTTTGGCTTGTTCTAGCTTGGCCACCTCTCATTGAGCCACCGAAAAAGGATTCGAAAATATCGGCGAAACCGCCTGCATCGTTGAAATCAAAGCCACCAAATCCTCCAAATCCACCCCCTCCCGGAAAGCCCTGAGGACCGCCTGCCGAGCCGAATGTATCGTATTGTTGGCGTTTTTTCTTATCGGAAAGAACTCCGTATGCCTCGTTTATTTCTTTAAACTTTTCTTCAGCGGATGCATCGCCTTTGTGCTTGTCCGGATGCCACTGAAGGGCAAGTTTTCGGTATGCGGACTTGATTTCTTTTTCATCGGCGGTTTTTGATACTCCCAAAATTTCGTATAAATCTTTGTTTGCCATAATATTTTTAAATACTTATTAAGTATAATATTTTGAAAAAAATTTGTCTAGCACTCGTTGGGCGTGAGTGCAAAATTTAGTTTTTGAATTTTGCTTGAAAAGGTGGAAGCACTCGGCTAAACTCCTTTTGTTGATAAATTTGAAAATTTGGCGCCATCGTCTAGCGGTTAGGACATTGCCCTCTCACGGCGAAAACAGGGGTTCGATTCCCCTTGGCGCTACCATCAATTTTCCCTTCGGGAAAATTTTATGTATCTTGTGTCTTTACAGTTTTGCGCTTTTTTATGCCCCTTCGGGGCATGCTCCTGCGGAGCTAAATTTCATTTTCCTTGGGAAAATGAAATGTTTTGCGCTTTATAACTTAACGAATAAATTTAATAGCTTTTTGTTGATGTAATAGTTTGTATTCTTGTGTTTGTGCAGTACCAACAATCCGAGATTTATCAGGATTTTTAAATATT
Organism: uncultured Candidatus Peribacteria bacterium; assembly: GCA_964402735.1. Lineage (GTDB taxonomy): Bacteria > Patescibacteriota > Gracilibacteria > UBA1369 > LOWO2-01-FULL-3 > JAVEWJ01. Next base: position 5,343 of record CAYODN010000071.1, read on the forward strand.
TTGAAGCCGTTAGCCGAGTTACTCCGGTATTCTTTACCACAAATTCGATTTTGGTGTAGGGATGCGAAAAGATTGTATTTAATCAATTAAGCAAACCTATGTAAACATATTTTACTTTTTTATACATAGCTTCGTGTCTATGTATAGCTTTTTCGAAATATTATACATAATCTTAACTCTAAATATATCTATCTCTGAAGCGAATTATTGTTTGACGAAACAATAATTTTGCCTTAGAATCGGCACTTATTTGAGTTTTTATGATTAAATATCAGTTAAAAGTAAATTTTTGGATTTTTGCATCGATCGCCGTTTTGGCGGGTCTTCTTTTCCCGCAGTATGGAGAGATTTTCCACGGTAAGGAGAGTATTCTTCTTATGGGAATTATATTTTTCAATTTGCTGGGAGTGGGGGTAAAAGACCTTTTTGATAGCTTAAAAACGCCAAAAAGCCTCGTTCTATCTTTTTTAGCCTTTAGCGGAGTTTTTACGGCAATAATTTTCATAAACAGAGAATTTTTCAGTGAGGAAGTGTTTGCAGGTTTAATTTTGGCATCTACAAGCGGAATTTCGTTTTCGGGACTTCTTATTTCAAACATTTTCACGGGAGAAAAACCGAGACTTTTCATCATCACACTGCTGAGTCTTGTGGTTAGCGCTTTTGTAATTCCCCTCTTTTTCGCCGGTGCAAACACCTTCGAAATACTTCTTGATAGCGCATATTTTCTCTTTTTGCCTGTGTTTTTCGCCGGGCTTTTTCGCCTTAGTCCTTATGGAGAATACATTGAAAAACACGGAAGTTATTTTTCAATACTGCTTTTTTCAGTGCTTTTGTATTCTTTGGTTTCCTCGGTTTCGGGTCTTAAAGGAACCTTTATTGTGTTTGTGTTGGCGATTTGTTTTAATCTATTGAATATATTTTTCGGCCTTGTAATCGGGAAAACAAAATCGGAAAAAATATCATTCGCTTTTTCCACGATACTTCGAAATTTCGAACTTCCTCTTTTGTTCGCAGTTTCCGCTTTTCGTACAGATACGGCACTCGTTCTTATGATTTTTATGATCGTTTCCCATATTTTCATTCCGCCTTCACTTTTTATTCTTTCGAAAATCAGAAACTAATACTTGAGGATTTTTCGGATTTAAGGAGTGTTTGCGGAAGCGATGGCCAGTTTTTCATTGCCTTTACCGTGTAAGTGACATTTTCAAAAAGAGAAGGATCATATTTAAAAACGGTTTTTATCGATGTGCCGGGATGTGAGAGTTCGGCAAAATATGTGAGATCTCCTCG